>JAEYOB010000295.1 GCA_023412175.1 Pseudomonadota bacterium
AGATAGTCGTCCATGCCGGCCATGCGGTCGAGAGGCAGGCCCTGGGACAGCGCCTTCTCAAGATCGTGGGCGATGGCCAGCCCGACGATCTCCGCCCGAGAAGCCGCACCGCGGTCCGCCAACCCCGCCGCCGCGATCAGGGCGGCGGCCAGGGTGGCGAGCCAGGGGACCACCATGACCGCGACGAGCAACGGGGCGAAACGGCGCATGGGACGGGTGGAACTGCCGATCATGTCAGACTTTCCCGACGCCGGCCGCTGGCGCCTCGTCGATCCGGAGGGCTTCGGCCTCGGCTGTGCGCAGGCCGGTCAGAACCGCGGCCAAGGGCGGCGGGTCGCCCTCCGGCGCGGCAACGGGCGCACCGGCCTTCAGAAGCCGGCATTGGGCGGCATAGAACGCTTTCCGCTCCAGAACGGAACGACAGGTTTCGGACAGCAGCAGGCGCGTTCCCATGGCCGCCAGGACAGCGACGGCGAAGAGGAAGACCGCGGTCACGCTGGCCGTTTCGCGCAGGGCCGCCAGGACCTCCACCCGCGCGTCCTGTTGCGGGGCATGACCGAGCACGGCGCCGCCCGGCTTGCCGAAGGCGTCCACCACCGGCACGCCGACCCGCACGCCGTCACGATCCGCCAAGGCCCAGACCCCCGACGGCACCCCCTGTCCTTCGCTGTCCAGCCAGCCGGCGGGGACCGGTGTGCCCACCGCGGTCTGGTCGGTGGCGAACAGCACGGTGCCGCGCTGGTCCACCACATAGAGGCGCACCCCACCGCTGCCGGTGGAGACCAGCTCGATCAGCCGTTGCAGGTTGTTCTGATAGGCGAGCGGAAAGCCGATGGCCGACCGGTCGGCCGCCGTGGCGGCAACGCGGTTCGCCAGCGCCGACACGCGCGCAGTGATTTCAGCGGTGTGCGCCTCAGCCACTGCGTTGTGGAAGGCGAACAGCGTGAACACCTGCGCCCCGACGGCGCACAGCCACAACACCAGCGCCAGGCGTCCGAACCCGTAGAGCATCGCCAGCCTCCCGATTTCGGCTATACCGGCTTTCCCAACGCCACACCGCTGTAGATTGGGCCATGTTGGTTCGATCTGGTTTTGGCACCGTCACGCCCCTGCGATAATCCAGCGGCGGACACTCCACGGGAGACCGGAATGAGCGTGGCCGCCGATGCGGAGGTGAACGCGCTGCTCGGGCACGGAGCGGCGCTGCTGAGCGAAGGCCGCCATGCCGACGCCGCGGAGGCGTTCGGCACAGCGATCGGCGCACGCCCCGACTGGCCCGCCCCCTACAACAATCTTGCCGTGGCTCTGCGCGGCCTTGGCCGGCTGGACGAAGCCCTGGTCGCCTGCGCCGCCGCGATCGAGCGGCGTGCCGACTATCCCGAGGCGTATGCCAACCTCGCCCGCGTGCTACTCGCCCGCCGGCGCCATCACGATGCCGCCCTTGCCGCGGAGCGCGCCGCGGAACTGCGGCCCGGGCACGCCGCCACGCATTCCCTCCGGGCGCTCGCCCTGTTCCACGACGGCGCCCCCGCAGAGGCCTTGTCCGCCTGCCGCCGGGCGCTTACGCTCGCTCCGGCCTCCGGGGAGGCGCTGGCGGTTCACGGGCAGGCGCTGCGCGCCACCGGACAGCTTGCCGAGGCGGTCTGCGCCGGTCGCCGTCTCGTCGCGCTCGGCGAGGCCGACAAGGAGACGATGCTGGCCGTCGCAACCCTGCTGACCGAAACCGGGCACGGTGCCGAGGCCATGGCGCTCTACCGCAGCGCGCTCGCCACCGATCCGGGCGACGAGGTGCTGTCCCATCTGGTGGACGCCATGGCTGGCGCGGGCACCGCCAAGGCTCCGGAACGCTATGTCTCTCAGGTGTTCGACTCCTATGCCGACCATTTCGACGACCATCTCGTCGGGCATCTCGGCTACCGGGCACACGAGATGGTCGCCCGCGTCGCGGTGGACTCGCTGCCTCCGGATGGCGGCGCGCGCATTCTGGACGCCGGCTGCGGCACCGGCCTGTGCGGCCCCCTGCTGCGTCCGGCGGCGGCGCGGCTGGTCGGGGTCGACCTGTCGTCCGGCATGCTCGCCAAGGCCAGGGACCGGGAAATCTACGACGCGCTGGAGCACGAGGAACTCGTGCGCTTCATGTCCGGTACGGCGGAGCGCTTCGACGCCGTCGTCAGCGCGGATGTGCTCTGCTACGTCGGCGACCTCTCCCCGCTCTTCCGGGCCGCTGCGCGGGTGCTGGCCGGCGGCGGCCTTCTGGTCTTCACGGTGGAGCGCCGGGAAGGGGCCGGTTTCCACCTGACGCCGACCGGCCGCTATGCCCACGGGCTTGACCATCTGCGCGGCTGCGCGCACGGACTTTTCCGTGCCCGAGGCATCGGCAGCGTGATCCTGCGCACCGAGGCATCGGTGCCGGTCCACGGCTACCTGTGCGTCTTCCAGAAACGCATGGCCGCAGATCGGCAGGGTTCATGAGTTCGGATGCCCGTCTGCGCGCGATCCTGTCCCGCGTGAGCAGCGATTCGCCGGGCGAGCGCCTGGCCGCGCTGGCGGCGCTGGAACGGCTGCTGCCGGCGGGAAGCACCCTGCACGGGATCATCCAGGTCGGCCTGTTCTACACTGGTCGCGGCACCGTCGACGCCTCGCTAGCAGAGGAAGCCGATCGCTTGCGTGGCGCGCTCCTGGAGGCCGACCGGCGTGACGACCGCCGCCGCCGCCGCATCGCGGAACTGGAAACGGCGCTCCGGGAAGCCCTGGACGCGCTGCGGGCAGAGGACGGGTAGGGCTTCGCTCCGCAACGGACACAGTTGCGGCGGCTGGCGTCGGATGTGGACCAACAAACGATACCGCCACGCACCGCCATCGCACACGGTGCGGGCCGTAGACGCCGCGAGTTCCGGAGGAGCTTTGCCCACCATCACCGTGCCGTGCCAGCACGCCCTTCTGTTCGCCATCGAATCCGCTGCGAAGGCGCGCGGCATGACCGTGCCTTCCCTTCTGCGCGCCTGCCTGACCGTGGTCGGCATCGAGGCTCTGACGCCCCTCCCCGACCCCGGCCCCCCGAACGCGGTGGACGTGTCCCACCGCCCGGTGACGCTGAAGAACGGCAGCGTGCGGCGCGTGCGCGTCGTGCCGAAACTGCGCCTGCACTTCGCCACCGCGCTTGACGCCCCGACGGTGCGCAAGGCGGCCTGGGTCGCCGCGACGGTCGGCAGCAGCAGCGGTGCGTGCCTGATCACCGCCGGTGAGCTGAACGCGGTTGAATCGGAGATGAGCCGCTGCCGCCTTCGCCTTGAGCAAATGACGGCGGCGCTGGAGACGCTGGCCTTCCGGCCGCTGCGCCAGCCGATCCGCAAGCCGTGGCAGGCCACCTACGTGCTGGGCTTCACCCATGAGTGGGGCCTGGACCCGCAGACGGTGAACAGCCGGTTCCGCACGCTGGCACCGATCTTCCATCCCGATACCGGCCTGCTGTCGGGCGGCGAGCGGATGAGCCAGCTGCTTGAGGCCCGTAACTTCCTTCTCCAGCACCTGCGGGAATGATGTTGCCCCAATCCACCATGAAACCTTCGAAACCGACACGTGTGGCGGTTCTCTTCGAAACGCTTCGGGGATGCGTCATTCCGTCCGAAACGGAGGTGTTCCCCGGCGATGCCGTCCATTTGGGGCCTATCTCGTCTGGCCTCGAAGCGGCGGGATTCCAATGATGACAAGGCTCTTAAGTCGGCGCGCGACGCGCACAACCATGTGAGGTGGCCAGATCATGAGCGAGAGCATTCAAAAGAAGCTGGAGCGCGTCCGCCCGCCGCGGGTCAAGCTCACGTACGAGGTGCACACCGGCGGCGCCATCGAGATGAAGGAACTGCCGTTCCTGGTCGGCATCCTCGCCGATCTCAGCGGCAAGCCGGAAAAGCCCCTTCCCAAGCTGAAGGAGCGCAAGTTCGTCGACATCGACCGCGACAACTTCAACGACGTGCTGGCCGCTTCCGCACCGCGCCTGGCCTTCCAGGTCGACAACAAGCTGCAGGAGGACGGCGGCAAGCTGAACATCCTGCTCAACCCGCGCCACATCGACGACTTCCAGCCGGTCGAGGTGCTGAAGCAGGTGCCGACGCTCTCCCGCCTGTTCGAGGCCCGGCAGAAGCTGTCCGACCTGCTCACCAAGCTCGACGGCAACGACGAGCTGAACGGGATTCTCAACGACGTCATCTCCAACACCGAACAGCAGGACGAGCTGAAGAAGCTGCTGGATCCGGTGGCCGCTGACGCCGCCCCCGATCCCGCCGGCGACCCGGCCTGACCGGCCTCGAAGCCTACGCCCTGCCCAACCAGAACCGCATTCACGGAGCGCACAGGTGAGCACGGAAACGTCCGTTGAGAGCGCCGCCAGTCTGACCCTGCTCGACCGCATGATGGTCGATGGCAAGATGGCGCGCGAAGAGAGCCAGCGGCCCTACGCCCGCGACCTTCTGACCGAATTCGTCGACCAGGTTCTCGCCGAGACCGGCGACGCCGCCGCCGTCGACGTCGTCGAAGCGATCAACCAGCGCATCGCCCAGATCGACGAGCTGATCAGCGTTCAGCTTAACGAGATCATGCACCACTCCGACTTCCAGAAGCTGGAAGCGACGTGGCGCGGCATGCACTACCTCGTCATGAACACCGAGACCTCGACGACGCTGAAGCTGCGCGTCCTGAACGTCTCCCGCAAGGACCTGCAGAAGGACCTGGACAGCGCGATCGAGTTCGACCAGAGCGCGCTCTTCAAGATGGTCTACGAGGCCGAGTACGGCACGCTCGGCGGCACCCCCTACAGCGTCCTGGTCGGCGACTACGAGTTCGGCCGCCATCCGCAGGACATCTCCCTGCTGGAAAAGGTGTCGAACGTCGCTGCTGCCGCGCACGCCCCGTTCATTGCCGCCGCCGCGCCGGCGCTGTTCGACATGGAGAGCTTCTCCGAGCTTGCCGGGCCGCGCGACCTCTCGAAGATCTTCGAGACGGCTGACATGGTGAAGTGGCGGTCGTTCCGCGCATCCGAGGATTCGCGCTACGTGGCGTTGACCATGCCGCACGTGCTGATGCGCCTTCCCTACGGCCCCACCACCGTGCCGGTCGAAGGTGTCAACTTCGTCGAAGACACCGACGGCCGCGACCATTCCAAGTACCTGTGGGGCAACGCCTCGTGGGCGCTGGCCGCGCGCATCACCGACAGCTTCGCCAAGTTCGGCTGGACCGCCGCAGTCCGCGGCGTCGAGGGCGGCGGCAAGGTCGAAGGTCTGCCGAGCCACACCTTCAAGACGGACGAAGGCGACATCGCGCTGAAGTGCCCGACGGAGATCGCGATCACCGACCGCCGCGAGAAGGAGCTGAACGACCTCGGCTTCATTTCGCTGGTGCACTGCAAGAACACCGACTATGCGGCCTTCTTCGGTGGGCAGACGGCGAACAAGCCGAAGGTCTACAACACCAACGAAGCCAACGCGAACGCCCGCATCTCGGCCATGCTGCCGTACATGATGGTGTCCTCGCGCTTCGCCCATTACCTCAAGGTGATGCTGCGGGACAAGATCGGTTCGTTCCAGACGCGCGGCAACATCGCCAACTATCTGAACACCTGGATCTCCAACTACGTCCTGCTCGACGACGACGCATCGCAGGGCATGAAGGCACGGTTCCCGCTGCGCGAAGCCCGCATCGACGTCTACGACGTGCCGGGTCGGCCGGGTGTCTATCGCGCCAACGTCTTCCTCCGGCCGCATTTCCAGCTGGAAGAGTTGTCGGCCTCGATCCGCCTCGTTGCCGAACTGCCGGCACCCGAGGCCTAACCAACAACCGTCACGTCGTTCCGTCCGGAGTGAACACCCATGTCCATGATTATCCTTTCGATCCCCGACATCCCCGGGGAATGCCAGGTCGAAAAGTTCGAGAAGAAGATCCTCTGCGAATCGCTGTCCCATGACATGACGGTTGAAATGGAGGTGACCACCAACGCCCGCCGCACCGTCCACTCCCCCAAGGTGGAAAACATCACCCTCGAGCGGAAGTGGGACATCGCCTCACCGAAGCTGATCAGCCGCCTGCTGCGCGCCCAGAGCGACGAGGTGTGGAAGATCCACTGCCTCAAGCCGATGAGCGACGACGACTTCCAGTTTGTGGAGTTCCTCACGCTGGAGCTGAAGAATCCGCTACTCGCCAAGCACTCCCTGAGCGTCAGCGAGGGGGATACCACCGAGTCCCTGGAGATCAACGCAACGGAGATCAACTGGGTCTACAAGCTGAGCGACCAGAAGAACAAGGAAGTCAGCGGCAACTTCGGCGTCAGCTTCAACCTGCTGACCGGCCGGGTGAAGGACGGCGTGTGAGCCTGCGCGTCCCGCCCTCTTTTCAGCCCGGCTCGGCTGGAAGGGGGCGGGACACCTTCCCAGCCAACCATCGGGATCACCGGCCATGACCCAGCCCAAGACGATGACCGGCGGGCGCACCCTGCTCTTCGAGCGCCTGATCGATTTCGAACCGGATCGGCCGAACAGCGACGAACCGTCCATGTCCACGCTGTCGATGGCCGACCTGAAGGCGTCGATCCAACGGGAGATCGTGCGGTTGCTGGACAGCCGGACAATGGGCACCCGGCGCCCGGACCTGGGCGGCACCGTCCTGGAATATGGCCTTCCCGATTTCGCGCACATCGACACTGCGTCCCACGCCGACCGGCGCCGGGTCGAGCACGCGGTCCGCCAAGCCATCACGGATTTCGAACCCCGCCTGAGACGGCCAAAGGTGTCCGTCGCCGCCGGGACCGGACGCGGCACGCTGGTGGCCGGCATATCCGGCGAGGTGGTCGCCGGTTCCATCACCGAACAACTGGTGTTCGACGTGGCCCTCAGCGGCCCGGCGCAGGCCGCCTGACATGCGGCGTGAGGATCTCCTCGACCATTACGAACGCGAACTGCTTTATGTACGCCGCGCCGGCGAGGCGTTCGCCCGCAGCTATCCCAAGATCGCCCGCCGGCTGGCGCTGGGGCCGGATCAGGCCGCGGACCCGAACGTCGAGCGGCTGATCGAATCCTTCGCCTTCCTGTCCGGCCGCCTGCAACTGAACCTGGAACGCGAGTTCCCCCGCTTTTCCGAGGCGTTGCTGGGCATCCTGCACCCGCAGCTGGTGGCGCCGATCCCGTCCATGGGCATCGCCCGCCTGGACCCGGCGCCGGGCGAGGGGCAATTGACCGGCGGCTTCCGCGTCCCACGCGGCACGGCGCTGCACGCGCTGGCCGAGGGCAACGCACGCTGCCGCTTCCGCACCGCCTACGACGTGACGCTATGGCCGCTGGCGGTGACCGACGCGGCGATCGAGCCGACCGACCGCTACGATTTCATTGACAGCTCCCGCGCCGCCTCGGTGCTCCGGCTGCGCCTGGAAACCCGCAACCAGTCCTTCGAGAACCTGCCCATCGACAAGCTGCGGCTGTTCATCGACGGCGAGACGATCCTCACCTCCGCCCTGCACGAGCTGTTCCTGTGCGGCGTCGCCGAGGTGGTCTGCCTGATGCCGGGCAAGCCGCCGGTCCGCCTGCGCGGCGACGATCTCGTCGCCCCCGTCGGCTTCGGCTCCGACGAGACGGTCCTGCCGCACCCCAAGCACATCCAGCCTGCCTACGGCCTGCTACAGGAGTATTTCGAGTTCCCGCAGAAGTTCGATTTCTACGACCTGACGCTGCCCCGCGGCCGGCTGTCGGGGACCGTGGTCGACGTGCTGATCGTGATGGCGCGGCCGCTGCCGAACCGCCTGACCCTGCGGCGCGAGACCTTCGCGCTGGGCTGCACGCCCATCGTCAACCTGTTCAACCGCACCGCCGAGCCGATCCGGCTGAACCACCGCCGCACCGCCTACCGCGTCGTCGCCGACGCGATGCGGGAACGCACGACCGAGATCCACTCCGTCCTGGAGGTCCGCGGCCTGCGTGACGAGGACGGGATGCACCACAATTACGTGCCCCTGTTCTCCTACCAGCACGCCACGGCGGAAGCGGAGCCGCGCGGCTTCTGGCTGGCCGCGCGGGAACCGACGCAGCGCGACGACGTGCCGGGCACCGACGTTTATCTCAGCCTGCACCATCTCGACCTCAACCCGGCCGATCCGGCAGACGAGACGCTGCTCGTGCGCGTGCTCTGCACCAACCGCGCGCTTGCCGAACAGGTCCCCGCCGGGGCCGTGCTGATGATTGAGGAGGCAGCGCCCATCGCCACAATCCGCTGCCTGCACAAGCCGACGCCAGGGCGGCCGGCGCCGGCCGGCGGTTCCTCGGCCTGGAAGCTGGTCTCGCACCTGTCGACCAATCATCTGAGCCTGACCAACGACGCGGAAGGGCTGCGTGCCCTGCAGGCCATCCTGATGCTGCACGCACCCGAGGACCAGAGTTCCCAGCACCAGTTGCGCGGCATCAAGGGCCTGTCGTCGCGCCCGGTCCTCCACCGGATGGGACAGGACGCATGGCGCGGCTTCGTGCGCGGGCTGGAGGTCACGGTCGATCTGGACGAGCGGCACTTCGTCGGCGCCAGCCCGCTGGTGTTCGGCGGCGTGCTCAGCCGCTTCCTCGGGCTCTACGTCAACGTCAACGCGTTCGCCCAGTTGCGGCTGCGCTCCGTGCAACGGGGGGGAGTCTGGAAGGCATGGTCACGCCTCGCCGGCAGTCAGCCCGTTCTCTGACCCCGACACCTCTAATCGACCGGCTGGAGGCCGAGCCCTGGGGGTTCGACCTGTTGCAGGCGATCGCGCTGCTGGAGCGCGCCGCGCCGACCCTGGCGCCGCTCGGCACCGGGATCGACCCGCAGCACGAGGCCGTCCGCATCGAGCACGACCCCAGCCTGGCGTTCCCGGCGAGCGACGTGGTGGAGGCGCGGCGGCAGGCGGACGGGCGCGGCGTGGTCCGCACGCCGGTGCTGGGCGTCGCCGGTTTCGCCGGTCCCCTGCCCTACGTCGCCACCGAGATCCTGCTGGAGCGCACGGCACGGCGCGACACGGCGAGCAAGGCCTTCTACGACATCTTCAACCACCGCCTGATGTCGATCTTTTACCGGACGCGCCAGGGCAGCCTGCCGCTGCTGGAGCGCGACCCGGAGGCCACCCTGATGGCCCGCGTGCTGCGCGCGCTGGTCGGGATCGGCACGCCCGGCCTGGAGAACCGCCTGCCCGGCACGCCGGACCGGATGCTGCTCGCTTTCTCCGGCATCCTCGCCAACCAGCGGCGCTCGTCCGCCGGGCTCGAGGTGATCCTGGCCGCGGTGTTCCGCGTCCGCGTGCGGGTGCGCAGCTTCGTCGGCCGCTGGCTGCCGCTCGGCGAGGAGAGCCAGACCCGCATCGGCGCCGGTCCCGACGCGTGCAACAACCGGCTGGGCCAGACGGTCGTGCTGGGCCGCCGCGTCTGGGATCAGCAGAGCTGCTACGCCATCGAACTGTCGTTGGACAGTCTGGAGCGCTACTGCGAGTTCCTGCCCAACGGGCGGCATCACCAGACCCTGTGCGCGCTCGCCCGCTTTCACACCGGCGACGGCATGGATTTCCGCATCGTCCTGACGCTGGAGGCGGCGAAGGTGCCGCCGACGCGCCTGTCAACGCGCCCGCGCGAGGGCAGCCTGCTGGGCTGGACCTCCTGGCTGCGTACGCCGGGCACGCCCAGCCGGACCGACGGGCGCCTCACCATCGATCCTGCTCCGCCCTCGACCTCCTCCACCCAAGCGCCGGGAGCCCCGCCGTGACCGCCGACATCAAGTCCCTGATCGGAAAGCTCGACCGCGACGGACGCAAGGTTCTGGAACGCTCGGCCGCGCTGTGCGTGTCGCAGACCCACTACGACGTGGAGGCCGAGCACGTCCTGCTCTCCCTGCTGCGCGCCAAGGACCCTGTGGTGTCCGGCATCCTGCGCCACTACGGCGTCGATGCCGGCCGGACCGAAGCAGAACTGAACGCCGCGCTGGACAAGTTGCGGCGTGGCAACAGCCGCACCCCGGCATTCTCCCCCCGCGTGCCGGAGTTGCTGGAGACCGCGCTGCTGGTCTCCGTCACCCATCTGGACAGCGCGCAGATCCTGCTGCCCGCCATTCTCTGGGCCGCGGTGGCTTGCGATTCCGTGCGCGCCGTCGTCACCGAATCCGCGCCGTCGCTGCTGGCCCTGCCGCGCGAGCGCACCGCCTCCGACCTGCCGGAGCTGGTCCGCGTCCTGAAGGAGTCCGGTTCCGCCGATACGCCGCGCGATGCCGCCGCGGCGGCCCCCGGCGCCATGCCCGCCGCGTCCGCGCCGGACGGGCAGAGTTCGCTCGACCAGTACAGCGTCGACCTGACGGCGCAGGCCAGGGCCGGCAGGATCGACCCGGTGATCGGCCGCGACCGCGAGATCCGGCAGGTGATCGACGTGATGATGCGGCGGCGCCAGAACAACCCGATCCTGGTCGGCGACCCCGGCGTCGGCAAAACCGCCATCGTCGAGGGGCTGGCGCTGCGCATCGCCCACAACGACGTGCCGCCGCCGTTGCAGGGCATGGTCATCCGCACGCTCGACCTCGGCCTGCTCCAGGCCGGTGCCGGCGTGAAGGGCGAGTTCGAGAACCGGCTGAAGTCGATCATCAAGGAGGTTTCCGCCTCCCCCGTGCCGACGGTCGTCTTCATCGACGAGGCGCATGCGCTGATCGGCGCCGGCGGGGCCGCCGGCCAGGGCGACGCCGCCAACCTGTTGAAGCCCGCCCTGGCGCGCGGCGAGTTCCGCACCATCGCCGCCACCACCTGGGCCGAGTACAAGAAGTACTTCGAGAAGGACCCCGCCCTGGTCCGCCGCTTCCAGCCGGTGTCCGTGCAGGAGCCGGACGAGGAGGCCGCCGCCGCCATGCTGCGCGGCCTCGTCCGCCGCTTCGAGGAGCACCACGGCGTGCGCGTGCTGGACGACGGCATCGCCGCGGCGGTCAAGCTGTCCGCCCGCTACATCCCGGCGCGCCAGTTGCCCGACAAGGCGATCAGCGTGCTCGACACCGCCTGCGCCCGCGTCGCCATCGCCCGCAGTTCCAAGCCCGAAGCCATCGAGGCGCTGGAACGCGAGGACGCGGTGCTGGCCGGCGAGGCCGAGCGGCTGGGGGACGAGCCCGGCGGCGACCACGCGCCGCGCCTCGGCCGGATCGCCGAGCGC
>JAEYOB010000546.1 GCA_023412175.1 Pseudomonadota bacterium
CTGGTGGTGAAGCCGGTCGGCGAGGCCGGCGGCTACGGCATCACCATAGGCCCGCGCGCCACGAGGGCGGAACTGGACGAGTGCCGCGCCAAGCTGATCGCCGACCCGGCCAATTACATCAGCCAGCCGGTGGTGGACCTGTCGGTCTGCCCGACCGTCACCGCCGACGGCATCGAGCCGCGCCACGTCGACCTGCGCCCCTTCGCCGTGACGGGATCGAAGACCTGGGTGCTGCCCGGCGGCCTGTCGCGGGTGGCGTTGCAGAAGGGAACGCTGATCGTGAACTCGTCGCAGGGCGGCGGATCAAAGGACACCTGGGTTCTTGAGGATGGGGTCCTTGAGGAAGGAACGCCGGAAGGAGACGTGGCATGAACCTCCTCGCCCGCTACGCCGAATCCATCTTCTGGATGGCGCGCTACATGGAGCGCGCGGAGAACCTGGCGCGCGTCCTCGACGTGCAGGAGACCTTCGTACGCGACACGCGCGGCGCCACGGACTGGCTGTCGGTGGTGCAGCTCTACGCCGACGAGGAGGCGTTCTTCGCCCGGCATTCGACGGCGACCGCCGAGACGGTCGTGCCGTTCTACGTGCTGGACGCGCAGAACCCCAACTCGCTGGTCTCCATGGTCCGGGCGGCGCGGGAGAACGCCCGGACCCTCCGCCCCTGGATCTCGACCGAGATGTGGTCGCAGATCAACGTCTTCTACAATCACCTGCTGTCGCTGACGCCCCGGGACGTGGCGATGCAGCACCTCAGCCGGGTTTGCCGGACCATCAAGGAGGCCTGCCAGACCCACGCCGGCATCACCGAGGGCACCTTCTACCGGGACCAGGGCTGGTACTTCTACCAGCTCGGCAAATACATCGAGCGCGCCGACCAGACGACACGCCTCCTGGACATCAAGTACCACACGCTGCTGCCGTCGCCCGCTCACCTCGGCTCGTCGCTGGACATGCAGCAATGGTGCACGGTGCTGCGCTCCGCGGCGGGCTACCACGCCTTCCGGCGCGTCTACCCGCGCGGCATGACACCCACCACGGTCGCCGGGTTCATCCTGTTCAACGAGGGGTTCCCCCGGTCGGTGGTCATGTGCGTCCGGCAGATCGACGGGCTGTTGACGCGGCTCAAGTCGCGCTACACTTTGCGCCGAGGCAGCGAGGCCATGGAGAAGGTCGACGAATTGCTGGCAACCATCCTGAACCGTCCCATCGAAGCCGTGATCGCCGGCGGCCTGCACGAGTACCTGGACTGGGTGCAGCAGCAGCTGATCGGCATCACCGCGGAGATCGGGCACGCGTTCTTCGGCCAGCAGCCGGCTCCCCTCGCCCAGGAACAGGTTCAATAGGCCGAGGTCCGATAGGCGACGCATGTCGATCATCCCGCCGCACCACCGGCCGCTCCAGCAGTTCTTCCGCTCCGGCCCGATGCCGTGCCCCTACCTTCCCGGCCGGGTCGAGCGGAAGCTGTTCACCCGGCTGTCCGGTCCCTTCGCGGCGGAGGTGAACTCGACGCTGTCGCGCGCCGGCTTCCGGCGCAGCCACGACATCGTCTATCGGCCGGTGTGCCCGACCTGCACCGCCTGCGTGCCGGTGCGCATCGCGGTTGACGCGTTCGAGCCCACCCGCTCGCAACGGCGCGTCATGCGCGTCAACGAGGACCTGACGCTCGGCGATGCGCCGGCCGTTGCGACCGGCGAGCAGTACCGGCTGTTCGCCACCTACCAGGCGTCCCGGCACGGCGACTCCGACATGGCGCGCATGGCCATGGCGGACTTCGCGGCGATGATCGACGAGGGGCGGGCCGAAACGTCGTTGTGCGAGGCGCGCGACGGCAAAGGACGGCTGATCGCCTGCATGCTCACCGACCGGCTGGGCGACGGCTATTCGGCGGTCTACAGCTTCTACGACGCGGCGCTGGAGAAGCGCAGCCTCGGCACCCTCATGATTCTCGGCCTGATCGAGCGCGCCCGCGCCGAGGGATTGCCGTACGTCTATCTCGGCTACTGGATCTCGCAGAGCCGCAAGATGGCCTACAAGGCGCGCTTCCGGCCGTTGGAAGCGCTGGGCCGCGACGGCTGGCATCGCCTGCCGGACGACGCCACGCCGTAATCCCCTCCGGAAACTTATGGCTTCTTGCCCTCTTGCGCGGAGGCCCTTTCTTCCGTCAAAAGAGGCGCAAAGGTGTTACCATTTCCGCCAGCGCCGTAAGGGATATCCGTACCTTGCGGCGGGTTTGCGAATCAGGGACACCCTGACGGTTGAATCGGGCGCCAAGAACCGGGCGGGCTGAAGCCTGCTGGCGAGAACAGGGAGAATCATCTTTGAACATCCTGCTCAAACTGAGCGGGCTGATCGATGCACTCAATGAGGCCATCGGCAAGCTCGTCTATTGGCTGGTTCTGGTCGCGGTGGTGATCAGCGCCGGCAACGCAACGGTCCGCTATGTGTTCAGCACCAGTTCCAACGCATGGCTGGAGCTGCAATGGTACCTGTTCTCGGCGGTGTTCCTGCTGTGCTCGGGCTATACGCTGCTGCGCAACGAGCACATCCGCATCGACATCGTCATCGGCCGCTTCTCCAAGCGCGTGCATGCCTGGGTCGACATCTTCGGGTTCCTTTTCTTCATGTTCCCGGCGGTGCTGCTGATCCTGTGGCTGTCCTGGCCGATGTTCTGGGATTCGTACATCCACAGCGAGATGTCCAACAACGCCGGCGGCCTGATCCGCTGGCCGGTCAAGATCCTGGTGCCCATCGGCTTCCTGCTGCTGAGCCTGCAGGGCGTGTCGGAGCTCATCAAGCGCATCGCCTTCCTGATGGGCCTGCGCGACGAGCCCGGCGAGAAGATGCACAGCCACTCCTAAGGCCGGGGACACGCCTCATATGACCGCTTTCCTGATCGAAAACATGGCGCCCCTGATGTTCGGGGCGCTGGTGATCTTCCTGCTGCTGGGTTTTCCCGTCGCCTTCGCGCTGGCCGCCAACGGCATGGTGTTCGGCCTCGTGGGGATCGAGCTTGGGCTGCTCACGCCCGCGCTGTTCCAGGCCCTGCCGGAACGCGTCTTCGGCATCATGCAGAACGACACCCTGCTCGCGATCCCGTTCTTCACCTTCATGGGCTTGATCCTTGAACGATCAGGCATGGCCGAGGATCTTCTGGACACCGTCGGCCAGTTGTTCGGGCCGATACGCGGCGGCCTCGCCTACGCGGTGATCTTCGTGGGCGCGCTGCTGGCCGCCACCACCGGCGTCGTGGCCGCGTCGGTGATCTCCATGGGCCTGATCTCGCTGCCGATCATGATGCGCTACGGCTACGACCGGCGGGTGGCGACCGGCGTCATCGCGGCGTCGGGCACGCTGGCGCAGATCATCCCGCCGTCGCTGGTGCTGATCATCCTGGCCGACCAGCTCGGCCGATCGGTCGGCGACATGTACGCCGGCGCCCTGTTCCCCGGCCTGGTGCTGACCGCGATGTACGCCGGCTACATCCTGATCATCAGCCTGATCAACCCGCAGGCCGCCCCGGCCCTGCCGCCGGAAGCCCGCACGCTGCACGGCATGAAGCTGCTGGTCCGGGTGATCGTTTCGCTGGTGCCGCCGCTGGTGCTGATCTTCCTGGTGCTGGGCACCATCTTCCTGGGCATCGCGACGCCGACCGAGGGTGGCGCCATGGGTGCCGCGGGCGCCCTGCTCCTGGCGCTGGCCAAGCGCCAGCTGTCCTGGTCGCTGATGCGGCAGGCGATGGACACCACCGCAAAGCTGTCTACCTTCGTGGTGTTCATCCTGATCGGTTCGACGGTGTTCGGCCTGACGTTCCGTGCCGTCAACGGCGATCTCTGGGTCGAGCATTTGATGACCGGCCTGCCGGGCGGCGCCCTGGGCTTCCTGATCGTCTGCAACATCCTGATCTTCGTGCTCGCCTTCTTCCTCGATTTCTTCGAGCTGGCCTTCATCATCGTGCCGCTGCTCGGGCCGGTGGCCGACAAGCTGGGCATCGACCTGATCTGGTTCGGCGTGCTGCTGGGCGTCAACATGCAGACCTCGTTCATGCACCCGCCCTTCGGCTTCGCGCTCTTCTATCTGCGCTCGGTGGCGCCACGCAGCGACTACATCGACAAGATAACAGGCAAGATGATCGGGAAGATCACCACCGGCCAGATCTACTGGGGTGCCGTGCCCTTCGTGGTCATCCAGCTCATCATGGTGGCTATCGTCATCATGTTCCCGGAACTGGTGCTCTCCAATCTCGACCGGGGGCCGCAGATCGACCCCAGCACCATCCAGATCGAGATCCCGCAGATGGATTTCGGCGCCCCACCGGACTATCCGGGCCAGGAGCCGCAGCCCGGATCCGACAATTCCGGCAGTGTCGACGACATCATGAAGCAACTACAACAGAACCAATGACCCTGAAGCCCCTCCCCGGTGCCCGCCACCGGGGAGGAAGGGTTGCCGGCTTCGGCATCCTCCCCGACCAAAAGAAAAGCCCCGCTTTCGCGGGGCTTTTTTTATGCTTGGGCCCCCACGCAGGAGAGCCTTCGCGGATGCAGGGCTACGACTTCTTCGGAGGCTGGCTGTTGTACACGAAGCTGTCGAAGCTGTACTCGGCGACGCGGAACCAAAGGTATTCCTCGTCGCGGAACTTGCGCCACGCCTCGTAGACCTTCTTGAAGTTGGCGTTGGTCTTCGCCTCTTCCTCGTAGGTGTCGAAAGCCGCCTGATAGCAGGCCTGCATCACCTCGCGCGGGAACGGGCGGAGCTGGGTGCCAGCGGCGACGAGGCGCTTCAGCGCGGTCATGTTCTGCACGTCGTACTTGCCGAGCATCGACGTGGTGGCCGCGGCGCAGGCCTGGTCGAGGATCGCCTTGTAGCTCTTCGGCAGCGCCTCATACTCGGCGGCGTTGGTCAGCAACGACACCTGCGGGCCACCTTCCCACCAACCCGGATAGTAGTAGTACGGCGCAACCTTGTTGAACCCGAGCTTCTCGTCGTCGTACGGGCCGACCCACTCGGCGGCGTCGATGGTGCCCTTTTCCAGCGACGGGTAGATGTCGCCGCCGGCGATCTGCTGCGGCACGACGCCGAGGCGCGAGATGACCTTGCCGGCGTAGCCGCCGATGCGGAACTTCAGGCCCTTCAGATCCTCGACCGACTTGATCTCCTTGCGGAACCACCCGCCCATCTGGGTGCCCGTGTTGCCGGCCGGGAACTGGATGATGTTGAAGGCCTTGAACACCTCGCGCATGACTTCGAGGCCGCCGCCGTGCGTCATCCATGCCTGCTGCTGGCGGGCGTTGAGGCCGAACGGCATCGAGGCGTCGAACCCCAGCGTCGGGTCCTTGCCGACATAGTAGTAGGACACGGTGTGGCCGCATTGCACGGTGGCGTTCTGCACGGCGTCGAGCACCTGAAGACCCGGCACGATCTCGCCGGCCGCGAAGACGCGGATCTGGAACTTCCCGTCGGTCGCCTCGGAAACCCGCTTGGCGATTTCTTCGGCGCCCCCATAGATGGTGTCGAGGCTCTTGGGGAAGCTGGACGCGCAACGCCACTTCACCTCGGGCATCGACTGCGCGATCGCCGGGGCGGCAATGGTGGCGGTGGTGGCCGCGGCGGCTGCGCCGGCGCCCGCCGAAGTGAGGAATGTACGACGCTTCATCTGCGATGGTCCCCCGAATTTTCCCTGAAGGTCAGTGTCGGGCGCACGTCGTCATGCGCTCCCCCGCGTTGGGGTGGAGACGGAACGGCGGCATGTTTTCCCGAATGGTTGGATTAGGTGTCGGAACGCGCGCGAAGCGTTCCCCGGCAATTCACCGGAGGGTGCCCGAAGGCGGCCCGCGAGATGCCTGCACGGTCATGAAACGCCCCCCTGTATCGTGCCGGTAGCGTTCGGACCGGTGACCCGGCCCATGCCCCGACATTCTTTCGATGGTGGTATCATGCCGTAATCGGATGGCTGATATCAAGCAAAAGCATGGCTGGGCCTTACCATTTCCCGAAGCTTTTGCGATGGGACATTTCCGCAAAGGTTGCTGAAAACGGCCATCAACACCACCGTCCAGCAGAGGAAAGGATCGGGAAGGACGGCGCCCGGTCACTACGACGCCCAACAATCGGAGCAGGCGCTCAGACATTCCCGCTAAAAACCGGAACATCAGCCAAGACATGAAAAAGCCCGGCAGCCATAGGCTCCGGGCTTTAGTTTTATTTTATTTGTTTAACTATTGGCGTTTCCTCCCCCGAAACCGATCCGGCGTTTCCCGTTCGACTTCGCTTGTCTGCTTTATGCCAAAGTCGAAGGCTGCTTTGAAGAAATCTATGGTTATAGGCGCTGCCGCCTTTAGGGTGACCCGCAAACAATGCCAAGGATATACAACCAACAAGAGGTTACGCCTTAAGGCGTAACCTCTTGCCGAATCCCCGCGGTAATGCCGCGGAGGCCCTCAATCCTCGCCCGCCGGCAGCGCGTGCCCGGCATCGTGGGCCGGGCGGCGGTGCAGCAG
>JAEYOB010000597.1 GCA_023412175.1 Pseudomonadota bacterium
GGTCTCGCGCACGCGCGCCCAGAAGGCGCTGGCGCTGAACCGGCGCTCCACCACCGCCGGAATGTCCGCCACCATCGGCCCCATGACGCCCAGCATCAGGCCGCCGACATGGAAGAGCGTCAGCACCGAGAAATTGACGTCGTCCGGCCGCGTCCCGTACGCCTCGACGTAACGCAGTCCCGCGGCGATCCAGGCGAACTGCGGCAGCAGCGCGCCCTTGGGCAGTCCGGTGGTGCCCCCGGTGTAGATGATCACCGCCGGATCGCCGGCGGCGACGTGTACCTCCGGACAGGCGCCGCCCGGCTCCAGCAGCTCGGAGAAGGGCCGGCGCCCACCCGCGGCGCCGGCGACGAGGACGTGCATCTCCGGAATGGCGCCGTCCAGGGCATCGATCCGCTCGACAAGCTCGCTCCCCACCACCAGCACGCGCGGCGCGGCGTTGATCAGGGTGTAGGCGAGGTCCTCGCCCACCAGCCCGGCGTTCAAGGGCACCCAGATCGCCCCCAGCCGGCTGGCGGCGATCCATGTCAGCAGATGCTCCGGCGCGTTGTGCATGAAGCACGCGACGCGGTCGCCCTTGCCGATGCCCAGGCGGTGCAGGTTCGCCGCCACCGCCGCGGATTGCTCGTCCAGCTCCCGGTAGCTCATCGCCCGCCGGTCAACGGTCAGCCGCACGGCGTCGCCGTGCTGGCGGGCACGGGCGGCGACCAGATCGTGGACGGTTTCCCACTCGACCGGGGTGGCCTTGATGCGGATGGCGCTCATGCCCGGCCTCATTCCGGCAGGATCCGGCGGCGCTGGAGTTCCTGGAGGAGGTCGATGAACATCTCCTCCGTGTCCACGCACTCGTGGAAGCCGAACTTGCGCGCCTTGATGGTGCTCATGTGATGGGGGTTGGGACGCTGGCCGTAGCCGAACAGGAAGTCGGCGAACTGCCAGGACGGCACCAACTCGTCATAGCGGTACGGCTTGAGGTCGTGCCTGGCGACGACGCGGTCCCAGATCGGCGCGTTCTGCGGCATCACGCGGGCCAGCGAGAAGGGGTGCGGCGCCTCCAGTTCCATGTTGAACAGTTCGGCCACCTTCGGCCAGACGTTCTCCCAGACATAGACGTCGCCGTTGGCGATGTTGAAGACCTGGTTGCCGCACTGTTCGTTGGTGCCCACCCACTCCGCCGCCTTGGCGATCAGACGCGCGTCGGTCGCCTCGCCGATGCGCGACACGCCGCCTGGGAAGCGCAGCGGCAGCCCGTACTCGCGCGAAACGGCGGCGAACACGCCGATGGCGGTGATGATGTTCAGCGGGCTGCCGACCGCGAGGCCGCAGACGATCTGCGGGCGCAGCACGCTCCACGTCCACTCCTTGCCCTGCTGGCGGGCCTCGATCCAGTCCTGCTGGTCGTAGTAGAAATTGGGCCGCATGTAGCGCTTGTCGCTCTCGCGTGCCGGCTGGCGGAAGGGACCCAGATGGCCGCCGTACGCCTTGGTCCCCTGCAGCAGCGTGACGTGGCGCAGGTTCGGCGAGACCGGCTCGACGTTCTCCACCACGTTCTTCAGCATGGCGAGGTTGGTCTCGACGTGCTCCTGCTCGGACCAGCCGCGGGTGACGTCCTGCTTCTCATAGACCGCGGTGTAGACGACATGCGTGACGCCCTGCACCTTGCGCAGCTTGCGGCAGTCGTCCGCGTTGCGCAGGTCGACCGACAGCCAGTCGGCGCGCGTCTCGAAATCGGGGGCGCGGCGCGACACGCCGCACACGTCCCAATCCGGCAGGGCCTCGAAATGCTCCAGCATCGGGCGGCCGACCGTACCAAGCGCACCGACGATCAGAATCTTGTTGCGAGCCATGGACTGTTCCTTCGCATCAGAAAAGTGTCATGAGGTACTGGCGGTCCCCCAGCGGTCCGGGCGGCCCGTCGTAGATCTTGCGGCCGGTGCGGATGACGGTGACGCTCTGCGCGATGGGAAGCGCGTAGGTCACGTTCTGCTCAACCATGAGGACGGCCATGCGGAAGGCCCGGTTGACCTCGGCGATGGCTTCCATCACCCGCTGGACGAGGTTCGGGGCGAGGCCGATCGACGGCTCGTCCAGGATCATCACGTCGGGCTTGTGCATCAGCGCCATGCCCATCGCCAGCATCTGCTGCTGCCCGCCGGACATGGTCCCGGCGATCTGCGTGGAGCGCTGACGGAGGATGGGGAACAGCTCCAGCACCGCTTCCAAGTTGGCGGACACGGCGCCGCGATCCTCCATGCTGTAGGCGCCCAGTTCGAGGTTCTCGCGCACCGTCAGGCTGCGGAAAATGCCGTGCCCCTGCGGCACCAGCGCAATGCCGGACCGGACGTTCTCGGCGCAGCGCCGGCGCGTGATGTCGGCCCCGCGGTACTGGACGGCGCCCTGCGACGGCCGGATCAGGCCGAAGATGGAGCGCACCAGCGTCGTCTTGCCGGCGCCGTTGTGGCCGAGGATGACGCGGATCTCGCCGGGCCGCAGGGTCAGGTCGACGTCGTGGACGACCGAACGCTTGCCATATCCCGCGCTGAGCTTGGACACGTCGAGGAGAATGTTGGGATCGGTCTTCATCCGAAATACCTCTCCGCCAGTTCGCGGTCCTGCATCAGGTCGTCGGGCGGCCCCTTGGTCAGCACGCGGCCCTCGTCGAGGAAGACGATCTCGTCGCAGACCTCTCGGATGACGTCGAGGTTGTGCTCGATGATGCAGATGACCTTGTTGGTCTTCGCCAGCTCCCGGATCACCCGGCAGATCTGCTCGACCGTGAAGGTGTCGAGGCCGGACAGCGGTTCGTCGAGCAGCAGCACCTCCGCCTCGGTGGCCAGGAGCCGGGCGATGACCAGCAGCTTCTCCTCGGCGTAGGACAGGTTGGTCGCCGTCTCGCCCGCCTTGGCACCCAGCCCGACGAAGGCGGCGATCTCCAGGGCGCGGCGCAGGTTCTCCTGCTCGGCCCGACGCACCAGCCAGGGCCGGAAGTAGACGTTGAACAGGTTCTCGCCGGGCTGGTTCGGCAGCGACACCATGAGGTTCTCGACGACGCTGAGCCGGGTGAACAGCTTGAGGTCCTGGAACGACCGGGCCATGCCGGCGCGCACGATCTCGTGCGGCTTCAGGCGGGTCACGTCGCGGCCGCGGAACAGGATGGAACCGCCGCTCGGCCGCAGGAAGCCGGAGATCAGGTTGAAGGCGGTCGTCTTGCCGGCACCGTTCGGGCCGATGAGCCCGATGATCTCCCCGCGCCGCAGGTCCAGGTTCAGCTGGCTGACCGCGACGATGCCGCCGAAGTTCTTCGACAGGTCGCGGCCGGACACCACCACCTCCCCGGCCGGGCCGGCGGCGGCGGTCAGCGTGTCGTCATTGGCCACGCGGCGCGGCGCCGGCTCGACGCTGACC
>JAEYOB010000399.1 GCA_023412175.1 Pseudomonadota bacterium
TGGCCAGCCAGATGCTGTTCGAATGCGGCTCGGCGCGACCGAGTCAACCAGCGTGAGAGCAGGGCGAGACCGGAAGCGACGGTACGGCGTGGATGGTCCAGGCAGGTCATCTTGCCCCGGCTCGAAAAAGTCGATGCCGACAGGCTAGACTCGGCCCCGTTTCCAAGTCGAGGCCGCGCGAGGCAGCCATGGAGCGGAACATGACAGACCGTGGGTTTCTTCTCCTGCTGGTGCTCGGCGCGACGATTCTGAGCGGCGGTCGCCTATACGAGCACCAGGTTCTCGGGCTGTTCAGTCTGGTGGTCGCACCGGCGGTGCTTGTCGCCGCCGTCCTGCTGCGGAAGCCGCCGGCCACCGTAGCGGATGGATCACCAGACGTACCAGACGTGGAGACCGAGCCTGCCGAGATCCCGGCCTGGGTCGAGGCAGCATGCGCCCTGAAGCGCCTTGGCAACATGCTCCGGCTTGGGGCAGCCGCCTGCATCGTCGGCGCGCTCGTTGCGGGTGGCGACATGGCGCTGGTGCTGGTCGCCGTTACGGCTTTGCTGGGGCTCGCGCACGAGTTCATGGTGCGCCGTCCGCTCCGGAACCTCGTCCGTACCCATAGCCGCTGAACCGCCCGCCGGGTCCGGTCGTGCTTTCATGAGCGGCACCGGACTGCGCGGATGCGGCGGCACGGCGGCCCGCCAGACCGAACAGCGATGCCAGGGGGTTCAGGTCCTCCGGGCGCTTCAGGAACATGCCGGCGAGCAGGGCGGCCCGGGACGTCCGGATCTCGTGCAGCGGCCGTTCGGCAACGACCAGCGCGCACAGAGCGGAACGGATCTCGCCATGACGTTCCACGGCACGGCTCCACGCCACGTCGCTGAGGCCGAAGCCGATGCCGAGGATGCGGCCGACCGTCACGAGATCGGCGGCATCCGCCTCTGACGGATCCGCCCGCCTCGGTCTGTACGTGCGGATGGCGCCGACGAAGCTTGGGCTGATCCTGGCCAGCAGGGCGCCGCTCCAGCGCGGTTCTGCCGGACGTCGCGTGGGTTCCATCGGAACGAAGGGGAAGAGGAGGGCGTCTTCCGGTGCCGTCCGGTCGCCCGTATCAGGTCGGCGCACCGGAGACTTATCCACAGGCTCCGCGGCTTCACCACCCGCCAAGCCATACAGAACACTCTCTTGGGAGTGAGATGGGCTTGTAGTGTTATGGCTATCAACCGGGAGACGCGGGCATATCGATTTTTCTTCACTATCCTTGCAGAGCAAGGCGTCTGCCAACGCCCGAGCCTGGCTTTCGACGAGACGGGCCTCGATATCGATGTCCGCGAAGCGGGCGAGTTGGGCAGACTGCTCCTCCTCCTGCAGGAGATGATCACGCCTTTGCAGCGTCTTCGCCTCCCGCCCGAGTGCTTCGGCATGAGCCGTCCAGGCTGAGAGCTGGCGACGTTGCGCGTCGGTGCCGGCGCCGGCGCAGACGGCGGCGTCCTCGTGCTGGCGGGTCAGGTCGATCCGGTTGCGGATGGCGTTGACGATGCTCCGGATGGCGTTCGCTCGCTCGGTCTGGTGACGGACCACCTCGACCATGCGGGCGTAGAGTTCGACCAGCGGCGACAAGTCGATGCCGTACAGCTCGACGATCTCTCCGCGGCTGTCGCGGACAGGTTGGCGCCGGTTGCCGGGCCCGTACTCCATCTTGATCGCTGCGGCGCGCCGCAGCTCGCGCAGATCGCGGTTGACCGTGGCGACGGTGACTCCGGTGGCTTGGCAGATCCGCGCATTGCCGGGGAACACCACCGGGCGACCGCCAGCCTTCCAGTCCTGCGGATTCGAGCGGTCGACGAGATAGGCCAGCGTATCGAGCGCGCAGCGCCGGAACGGCAAGTGCCGGCCGGCGGCCCGCAGGGGTTCGAGCAGCTGCTTGGGATGTGTGACCCCAGGCGGCAGGCCACGGAAGCGGGAAGCGGATTCGGCGGCCCGGTAGTCGCCGACAGACAGGCGTGCCCGGCCGGGACGCCGGGTGACGGTAGCAGGCTGCGACAAGGAGCTGTCTCCTCGGTCGGGCCGAAGGCATGAGCGGAGGCATGGCGGATCCGGGGGAATCCGCTTGAGCCTGTCCGATGCGTCCGCTAAAATCGGTCCTTGCCACAGGTACGATCTAAGCGGGCCCTCGCCTTCGGCGGGGGTTTCGTCTTTTAGGGGTTTGTGCGGGGCCGGGCGGTGGAGCTGGAATCGGCCCCCATCCTGATCGCAGCGGCACGGTGGCCGCATGGCGTGGGGCAATCGGGCGGCAGCGCTCTACGGACACAAGCCGGGGGACACAAGCCGGGGGACACAAGCCGGGCCTGTCGTTACCGCCGGGGCGGCATCGACAATACACGATCGCCAAATATCAGGAGGGGTCTGGCCGTATCCGGCCGTATCGCCGGGTTTGGCCTGAGGGTCAACTGCTGATCATCGCTGGGCTCTCTTGCTGTTCTTCAAGGTGCACTCCAACACCTGCCGATGACTATTTCGCAACTTGGGCGACAGCGCAAGAAAAAGAGTCCCTCGTGTGCGAAGGACCCTGTAACGGACCGTTTTTACCTTTTGCAACACGCTTGCTGCCGAGTCGAAATTCGATGCAACACGATTGCAAGCGTGCCGCTCTTACTCGCAACACGATTGCGGTGCGGAATGACGGTGCCGCCGACACCGCCGAGTCGGTGGACACGGCGGAATCGGGGCGTTCCGGTGGGAGGACGGTGGTGTGGTGATTCGCCGTCGTTCCGGCGGCGGAGCGGACCATGGGGACGGAAATGCCGTCGGGTCCGTGCGAAGCTGGGCGGGGGCAGCTCCGCCGAAACGGGCCCCGGCTGGGACCGGGGAGCCGGAACCGGGGGATGCGGCTTCCGCCCGGCTCCGGCGAGTGATTAACGCAGAGTCAGCGCCGCCACGTTCGTCGGCCCGATCTGCGCCGCGGCGATGGTGGTGTTGATCCTTTCGACGCCCTGGCGGACGGTCAGCGCGACGATGGCGACGATGGCGAACATGGTCATACGCAGCATGGGAATCTCCTGCCTCTTGCGTTGATCTTCGGTCGTTAGGGAGGACCAGGCTGTCTCCGCCCGTCCATCCGAGTCCAACTATGCATCCGGGCGAACGGTCCGGCAAGCCTGATTTTTGAGTACTCGAGCCGAAAGTATTTTAAAGAATTGCGCCTATACTTGTGCCTTATAAGCATACGCCGGGCCGGTCGCGCGGTCATGTCA
>JAEYOB010000627.1 GCA_023412175.1 Pseudomonadota bacterium
CGCCGCAACTGCCGCCAGACTTTCCGGACCCCATAGACCTGGAAGTTTTCATTCCAGACCCGCCGGATAGCCATCCCCAGTTCCGCGTCGCTTCGCGAGCGGGCCGGAGCCTTGGACGGATCGGCCCGCCGGGCGGCATGGGCGTGGTAGGTGGACGGGGCGATCGGCAGCACCTTGCAGATCGGCTCGACCCCGTGGATGGCGCGGTGCGCGTTGATGAAGGCGATCATTTCTGAACGGGCGGTCGAGCTCCGCCTGGGCGAAATACGCCGACGCCTTGCGCAGGATCTCGTTCGCTTGGCGCAGCTCGCGGTTCTCGCGCTCCAGCGCCTTGATCCGCTCGCGCTCGTCCGTCGTCGGGCCGGAGCGCTTGCCCTGATCACGCTCGGCCTGCCGGAGCCAGCCTCGCAGCGTCTCGGGATTGCAGCCGATCTTCGCCGCGATCGGGCCGATCGCCGCCCACTGCGAGGCGTGCTCCCCTTGATGCTCGAAGACCATGCGCACGGCGCGCTCGCGGACTTCAGGGGCGTACTTGGGTGATGCCTGTTTCGTCATGAGGACCCCATCTTCTCAGGAAATGGAGCCTCCGGGAAACCCGGCGCGGTTCACACCCTTCAACTCCACTGACGCTGCCCCCTCACTGACGCTATCGCCGGACAAACAGGCCCCCAGAACTTTGTAACAGAACTCACGCCGAGCGCCGCCGCGACGTGAGTCAGGCGTTCTTCCGGCCGGGCGGCGACAGGTGCTGGGCGTCGTGCAGGCGGCGGTAGAGACCGCCGGCGCGGATCAGATTCTCATGCGGTCCTTCCGCAGCGATCCCCCCCTCATTGATGACGACGATCCGGTCGGCGTCGCGGATGGTCGCTAGGCGATGCGCGATGATGAGCGAGGTGCGGCCCCTGGCCAGTTCCTGCAGGGACGCCTGGATCGCCCGCTCGGTCTCGGTGTCGAGGGCCGACGTCGCCTCGTCGAGGATCAGGATCGGCGGATTCTTCAGGAAGATGCGGGCGATCGCCACGCGCTGCTTCTGTCCGCCCGACAGCTTCACTCCGCGCTCGCCGACGACGGTGTCCAGCCCGTCCGGGCAGTCGGCGATCAGCCCGTCCAGCTTGGCGCGCTGCGCCGCCTCCAGGATCTCGGCGTCGGTCGCGTCGAGGCGGCCGTAGGCGATGTTGTCGCGCAGGGTACCAGCGAACAGGAAGACGTCCTGCTGCACGATGCCGATCTGTCGGCGCAGCGACGCGAGCGTCAGGTCGCGGACGTCGTGCCCGTCGATGGAGATGCCACCTTGCGTCACCTCGTAGAAGCGCGGCAGCAGCGACAGCAGCGTCGTCTTGCCCGCCCCCGAGGGGCCGACGAAGGCCACCGTCTCTCCGGCACCGATGGAGAGCGAGACGTCCTTCAGCACCGGCCGGGCCGGGTCGTAGCCGAAGGTGACCCCGTCGAATCGGATGTCGCCCGTCAGCGGCGGCGCCTCGACGGCGCCGGGCTGGTCGACGATCTCCGGTTCGGTGGCCAGGAAGTCGCGGTAGCGGCGGAAGCCGGCGATGCCCTTGGGGTAGTTCTCGATGACCGCGGCGATGCGCTCCAGCGGCTGATAAAAGACGTTGATCAGCAGCAGGAATCCGACGAAGCCGCCGATGCTCAGGTCGCCCTGGTAGACGAACCACGTGCCGGCGACCAGACCTGCACCAGCCGCATGCCCAGGTAGTTGAGCCCGAGGCTGAGCGCCATGACGCGGTAGCCGTTGAGCTTCGCCTGCCGGTAGCGATCGTTGTCGGCGGCGAACAGAGTCCGCTCGTGCGGCTCGTTGGCGAAGGCGCGCACCACCCGTGCGCCGCCGATCACCTCCTCGATGCGGGCGTTGAAGGCGCCCACGCGCTCGAACTGCGCGTGCCAGTTCGCCGTCATGTCCCGCCCGAAGCGCAGGACCAGCACCATGACCACCGGCACGATCAGCAGCGTCAGCAGGGCCAGCGGCACATGCACCGACAGCATCAGCGCCAGGGCACCCAGGAAGGTCATGACGGCGATGAACACGTCCTCCGGCCCGTGATGGGCCAGTTCGCCAATCTCCTCCAGGTCCTTGGTGAGCCGGGCCACCAAGTGGCCCGTCTTCTGCCCGTCGAAGAAGCGCAGCGGCAGACGCTGGAGATGGTCGAACGCGCGGCGGCGCATCTCCGTCTCGATGTTGATGCCCAGCACGTGGCCCCAGTAGGTGACCACCGCGATCAGCCCGGTGTTGACGAGATAGACCGCCAGCAGGCCCAGGCTGGCCAGCAGGATCAGCCCCCAGTCGCCGCCGGGCAGCAGCCGGTCCACATAAGCGGTGACGGCGAAGGGGAAGCCCAGCGACAGCAGCCCGGACAGGATCGCCCCGCCGAAATCGACCAGGAACAGCCCGCGGTGCGGGCGGTAGTAGCCAAAGAAGTCCTTCAACACGGTCCGATCTCGCGGGGGTTGTGCCGTACGGCTCACTCCCTCAGACGCACGACCCGGCGCGGCCTTCGAAAAAAAGTTGCCGCCGGGCGCGTCAACGCCGTTCGGCGCGGGACAGCGTGTCGAGGAAATGCCCCATGGCCAGCTTCATGTCGTTGAAGACGGTCCCCTGCGACACGCCCAGATGCGCAGCGATCTGTGGGTAGGACCAGCCCTCAACCCGGTTGAGCATCCACACCCGGCGGGCGCGCTCCGGCAGCGCGTCCAGCGCCCCCTTGAAGCTGTTCAGCCGCTCGCGGTGCAGCAGATGCTCTTCGGCCGAGGGAGCCGCGCAGGCGATCTGCGTGGTGTCGAAGCCGTCGCCGGGAGCGATCTCGAACCGTTCCTGCGTCCGGCGGCGGCGGACGTGGTCCAGCGCCAGGTTCTGGACGGTCCGGTGCAGGAAGGCACCGATGTTGTCGATGGGCCCCTTCTCCGCCGCCCTGTGGGCCCGCAGGTAGCTTTCCTGGAGCACGTCCTCGGCGGCCTGGAGGTCGCGCACGATCCGCATGGCCCGCCCCAGGAGCGAGCGACGATGATCCAGATAGATCGCGTTCAGACTTGCGGTCATCCTCAGCCTATCGTCGCTGTGCAGGCGCCGCCGCGGAGCCTCGCGGGCCCCGGCGGAATAACGCAAATGATTATTATTCTCAATTTGTGCTGTCAAGGCGCCGGGAAGCGCGGAGCGCATATTGTGTTTGCGGCGGCCCTCGAACGTCTAGAATACAGACAGGCCCCAACACGGAACAGCGGATCGCCCAGTGGAGCAGAACCGAGTGGAGCGGGACAAGGCAGACGGCCCGGATGGGGACGGCGGGTATCAGCACGCCGACCCGATCGTCGATGCGGCGCTGGACTGGTTAGTGGTGCTGCTCGACGGCCCCGTCGACGCCGAGACCCAGGCTGCCTACCGGACGTGGCGGCAGAGCGATCCGCGCCATGCGGCGGCGTTCGACCGGCTGGCAGCGATCAACGACATGCCGGAACTGCGCGCCGCGACTCTGGCCGGCGTGCCGCCCCCCATCCCCCTGGCCCGCCCGGCGCCGCGAAGCGTTCCGCGCGGCACGTGGTGGGGATCCCTGGCCGCCGCCGTCGTCCTGGCGGCGATCGGCCTTCATCTGGTCCCGGCGGTCATGCTG
>JAEYOB010000844.1 GCA_023412175.1 Pseudomonadota bacterium
GCCCTGGCGGCCGAGGCGCGCCGGCTGGCGGATGCCCGCGTCGATCTGATCCTGGCGCTGACCACCAAGGCGGCGCTTGCGGCGCTGGACGCCGGACGGGAGCACGGCGTGCCGGTGCTCTTCGCGCCGTCCGCCAATCCGCTGGAGACCGGACTGGTGCGGTCGCTGCGCGAGCCGGGCGGGCTTGCCACCGGGGTGAGCTTCGGGCGGCAGGAGGCGCGCCGGCTGGAATGGCTGCTGCGCCTGGTGCCGGGGCTGGACGGCGTCTACGTCCCCTACACCCGCAACGACCCCAGCCCGCTCTCCAGCCTGCCGGTGCTGCAGGAGGCGGCGGACAAGCTGGGCGTGACGCTGATCATGGAACCGGTGGACAGCAGGAAGGGCCTGCGGGCGGTCGTCGACCGCCTGCCCGCCGGGACGCGCGCGATCCTGCTGCCGGCCGATCCCGAACTGTCCACGCACGCCCGCGAACTGGCGGCCTTCGCCACGGAGCGTGGCATCGCGCTCTCCACGCCGCTCCGCGAGGCGGTGGAGCATGGCGCGCTAATGTCCTACGGTTTCAATTTGTACAACATCGGTGTGCAGGCGGCGCGCCAGGGCGGGCTGGTGCTGTCCGGCGTCCCGCCGGCCGAGATCCCGGTGGAGCTGGCGGAATTCTCGCTGGCGATCAACCTGGAGACGGCGCATCGCATCGGCCTGACCGTTTCGCCGGCGATCCTGCGTCAGGCGCACGTGGTGGCCCCGTGACCGTGTCCGCCGCGGGCCGCCGCCGCAGCATCCGCAGCCGGCTGGTCGCCGCCTTCTTCGGGCTGGCGGTCGGGCCGCTGCTGGTGCTGGCGGTGTTTCTGCTGCCCTACAGCGCCTATACCCGCCTGGACGCCTCGCTGCTGCGCCAGGAGGAGGTGGTGCGGCGCGTCACCCTCGACGTCGCCAGGCTGTTCCACGACACCGAGGCGTCCATGCGCGCCACGCTGGGCGAGGTGCAGGGGTACGGCCTGACCGGCCTGCCGCTGCACCTGCGCCTGGACGCCCTGATCGCCGAGGCGCACCACTTCGCGTCGGTGTCGCTGGTGGACCGGGCGGGGCAGGAGACGGCCCGCGTCGCGTACGACGCCGTCGTCGTTCCCGGCGACCTGCGCGACCTGCACGGGCTGGAGCCGGTCGCCCGGGCGCTCGCCACCGGCGCGACCGCCTACGGCCCGGCCGAGTTCGACGCGCAGACCGGCGAGCCGTCCATGCTCGTCGCCATGCCGGCGCTGGCCACCGACCGGCGGACCGTCGAGGGGGCGCTGGTCGGGCGCCTGCGCATCAAGCCGATCTGGCACGTGGTCGGGCAGGCATGGGCGGCGCAGGAGCTGGATGCCTATGTGGTCGATCCCGCCGGCCGCATCATCGCTCACCGCAACCCGTCGGTGGTGCTGAGCGAGCGGCGTGTCGGCCTGCCCCTGGCGGAAGGGTTGGCGCGCGGCCCGGATGGCGGATGGGTGGCGCGCGCGTCGGTCGAACGGGCGCTCGGCGGGCAGACCCTCACGATCGTCGTCGAGGTGCCGGCCTGGACGGCGCTGGGGCCGACGCTGCGGCTGCTGGGCGTTTCGCTGCTGCTGTTGCTGGCCAGTGCGGCGGTCGCCGCGATCCTGGTACGCCGGGCGCGCCGCGGCATCACCCACCCCCTGCACAAACTGGTGCAGACCGTGCAGGCGATCAGCGCCGGCGATCTGAGCCGACCGGCCGAGGCGCGGAACGACGACGAGATCGGGGACCTCGCGCGCGCCTTCAACGAGATGACCTGGCGGCTGAGCGACCTGATCGGCACCCTGCGCCGGGAGGTCGCCACCCGCACGGAGGCCGAGGACGCGCTGCGCCGCCTCAACGAGGAGCTGGAGGAGCGGGTCTCGTTGCGCACCGCCGAGCTGGCCGCCAGCGAGGGCCGCCTGCGCGCCATCATGGACACCGTGCTGGAGGGCATCGTCGTTTCCGACGAACGCGGCGCCATCCGCGCCTTCAACCCGGCGGCCGAGCGGATCTTCGGCCTCGCCGCGGCGCAGGCGGCCGGCAACGAGCTGGGCATCCTGATGGCGCCGGAGGACGCGGAGGCGCACCGCCGGCACCTGGAGCGCTACGCGCGGACCGGCGAGGCGGCGATCATCGGCCGCCGCCGCGAGGTGGTCGGCCGCCGCCACGACGGCAGCGAGTTCCCGTTGGACATCGCCATCTCGGAAACGGTCACCGAGGAGGGGCGGATGTACATCGGGGCGCTGCGCGATGTCAGTGCCCGCAAGGCCATCGAGCGCCAGCTGATCGCCGCCCGCGACCAGGCGGAGAGCGCCAATCGCGCCAAGAGCGAGTTCCTCAACAGCATGAGCCACGAGCTGCGCACGCCGCTCAACGCCATCCTGGGCTTCGCGCAACTGCTGGAGATGGGCGGCGGCGCACCGCTGTCGGCCAAGCAGGCGGACTATGTCCGGCTCATCCTGCGCGCCGGGCAGCATCTGCTGGCGCTGATCGAGGACGTCCTGGACCTCGCCAAGATCGAGGCCGGCCGGGTCGAACTGGCCGTCGAGCCGGTGGCGCTCGGCGCGACGGTGGGCGAGGCGCTGGAGATCGTCGGCCCGGCGGCGGCGGCGGCCGGCATCATCATCGTCGACGAGGTCGGCGCGGACGCCCCGGTGGTGTTGGGCGACGCGCGGCGCGTCCGCCAGGCGTTGGTCAACCTGCTGTCCAACGCGGTGAAGTACAACCGGTCCGGCGGCCGGGTGACGGTCTCGATGGAAGAGGGCGGGAACGGCCGGCCGCGCGTGCTGGTGGCCGACACCGGGCGCGGCATCCCGAAGGAGCGCCTGGATGAGCTGTTCGAGCCCTTCAACCGGCTGAACGCCGAGGACAGCGCCATCGAGGGCACCGGTATCGGTCTGGCGATCACCCGCCGCATGATCGAGTCCATGGGCGGGGAGGTCGGCGTCCTCAGCCGGGAGGGCGTGGGGTCGACCTTCTGGATCGCCCTTCCCGTCGCCGCCGCCGGGGCGGAGGCGGGCTGACGTTTCCCAGCGAAGCCGCTACGATACCACCGGACCACCAGGGAGACGCGAATGCCGGACGTCGTCGTACGCCCGTCGCGCGCCGAGGACATCGGCGCCATCCAGGTCATCTACGCCCACCATGTGCTGCACGGTCTGGCCT
>JAEYOB010000025.1 GCA_023412175.1 Pseudomonadota bacterium
GTGCCCGTCCCGGCTCTGGCCGAGGTGCAGCGCGCGCTGGAAACGGCGGTGGAGCGGGTCACCGGCCTGTCCGGCTATGCGCTGAAAAGCATCATGCGCACCGGCACCGTGGCAACCATCGACAACCGCAACTGGGAACTGCGGGACCAGGCCGAGATCACCAAGCAGCTCAGCCAGTCGCGCGCCGTCGCCCTCGACATGGAATCGGCGACCATCGCCGCCAACGGCTTCCGCTTCCGGGTGCCCTACGGCACGCTGCTGTGCGTGTCGGACAAGCCGCTGCACGGCCAGCTCAAGCTGCCCGGCATGGCCGACCAGTTCTACCGCGAGCGGGTGGACCAGCACCTGAAGATCGGCCTGTTCGCCATGGAACTGCTGCGCGAGCACGGCATGGACACGCTGCATTCCCGCAAGCTGCGCAGCTTCGCCGAGGCGGCGTTCCAGTAGGCGCCCCCGTCACACGGCTCCAGGCGCCGTCCGCTCGGCCGGCTGCGGCGCGGCCCCGCCGGCATCAGGGTCAGCGTAGGGGATGACGAACGAGAAGGTCGCGCCGCGGCCCGGCGCGCTCTCCACCCACAGGCGGCCGTCCAGGTGCTCGACGATGCGCTTGCAGATGGCGAGGCCCAGGCCGGTGCCCTGCGGCTTGTCGGTCATGGTGTCGCCCACCTGCCGGAACCGCTCGAAGACGATGGCCTGATGCTCGGGCGCGATGCCCGGACCGTCGTCGGCGACGTCCACCCGCACCCCCTCCAGCGTGACGGCGGCGCGCAGGGCGACGTGGCCGCCGGGCGGGGTGAACTTGGCGGCGTTGGACAGCAGGTTGACCACCACCTGCACCAGCCGGTCCTCGTCGCCGCGCGTCGGCGGCAGGTCCGGCGGCAGCGCGACGGCGAGCGCCACCTCCCTGTCGCGGAAGAGCTGGCTGGTGGCGTCGGCAGCATGCTCGGCGACGGCGCGCAGGTCCACCGGGCCGATGCGCCAGTCGATCTCCCCGGCCTCGATCTTCGCCATGTCCAGCACCTGGTTGATCAGGCGGGTCAGGCGCTCGCTCTCCTTGACGATGACCGCGAGGAACTCCTGCCGGGTCTCCACCCCGGTGCCGGGGTCGTCGAGCAGGATCTCCGACAGCGCGCGGATCGAGGTGAGCGGGGTACGCAGCTCGTGCGTCACCGTGGACAGGAACTCGTCCTTCAGGCGGTCCAGCTCCTTCAGCCGCTCGTTGGCGGCGCGCAGCGCGGCGGAGGCGCGCTCCAGCTCGTCCGTCTTGTGTTCGAGCTGGCGGGAGTACTCGATGACGTGGCTGGTCTCGTCCAGCATGCGCATCAGTTCGGGCTGGCTGACCTCGCCGCCCTTGACCGCCGAGGCCAGCGCCACCCGCGCCGACGCCGCGCCCAGTGCGCCGGCCAGCAGCCGCTCGGCGAAGCGCACCATGTCCGCCCCGGCGCGGCGGTTGGGGTCATGGCCGCGGCCGAACTGCGTGAAGGCCTGCCCGGCACGCTCCGGCCCCAGGAAGCGGGCGACGAGGCGCTCCAGGTCGCCCACCGTGGCGCTGCCCCGCCACTGGACGGCCACGGCGGCCCCCGCTGCCGCGTCGCGCTGCTGGAACACTTCGACGAAGGCGGTCGCCTGCACCCGCTCGCCGAGCCCCGGCCGGTCGAACAGCGACACCGCGACGTACAGGCCGATGTTGGCGAGCATGCTCCAGAACAGCGCGTGCGTCAGGGGATCCAGCCCGCCCAGTCCGAACAGCGCGTAGGGGCGCAGCAGCTCGACACCCCACGGCCCGTGCTCGATGAAGGCGGCCGGCAGCCATCCCGAACGCGCGAAGGACGGCAGCAGCAGCGTGTACGCCCACACCAGGATGCCGGCGCTGAGGCCCGTCAGCGCGCCGCGCCGGGTGGCGCCGGTCCAGTAGATGCCGCCGATCAGCGGCGGCGCGAACTGCGCCACCGCGGCGAAGGAGATGAGGCCGATGGCCACCAGCGCGTAGGCCGACCCGGCGAAGCGGAAATACGCGTAGCCGAGCAGCAGGATCGCGACGATGGCGACGCGGCGGATGGTCAGCAGCAGCCGGGACAGATCGGCCCGGCGCTCCAGCGCCGCGTGGCGGAAGCGGAACAGCAGCGGCAGCACGAGGTCGTTGCAGACCATGGTGGACAGCGCGATGGCCTCGACGATGATCATGCCGGTGGCCGCCGACAGACCGCCGATGAAGGCCAGCAGCGCCAGCCACTCCGCCCCGCCGGCCAGCGGCAGCGCCACCACGAAGACGTCCGGATCGACGCTGCGGCCGGGGAAATGCAGCAGCCCGGCCACCGCCATCGGCAGCACGAACAGGTTGATCAGCAGCATGTAGAGCGGGAACAGCCACAAGGCGCGGGTCAGGTGGCGCTCGTCCACGTTCTCGATCACCATCACCTGGAATTGCCGCGGCAGGCACAGCACCGCCGCCATGGCCAGCAGCGTCGAGGTGATCCACGCCCCGTCGGCCAGCGCCGGGGCGACGGTGAACAGCCGCGCGATCTCCGGATGGGCGGATGCCTGGGCGAACAGGTCGCCGCTGCCGCCATACAGCCCCCACACCACGAAGCCGCCGACCGCCAGGAAGGCCAGCAACTTGACCAGCGATTCGAAGGCGATGGCGGCCACCATGCCCTCGTAGTGCTCGGCGGCGTCGATGCGGCGGGTGCCGAAGATGATGGCGAAGGCCGCCATCACCACCGCCACGTAGAAGGCGTTGTCGAAGATCAGCGGCGGCGCGCCGAGCCGGCCGGTCGGGTCGCTGCCGGTCAGCACGTCGAAGCTGACCGACACCGCCTTGAGCTGCAGCGCCATGTAGGGCGTGATGCCGATGACCGCGATCAGCGCCACCAGTC
>JAEYOB010000073.1 GCA_023412175.1 Pseudomonadota bacterium
ACCCTGGCCGATGTGGAAGAACTGGCCGAGCGGGGCGAGCGCGCTGCGGCGCTGGAGGCCTGCATGGAACTGGTCGAGCATGACCGCTTCAACGCCGCGGTGCACTTCCGGCTCGGCCAGCTTGAGGACGAGGCCGGCGCCGGCGATCCGGTCGGAGCCTTCCGTCGGGCGCTGTACCTGGAGCCGGACTTCGCGCTGGCCGACTACCATCTGGCGCTCGCCCACTGGCGGCGCGGCAAGCTGGCGCTGGCACAGCGGCACTTCCGCAACGCCCGCGATGGGCTGGCCCGGCACGCCGACGACGAGCTGGTGGCGCATGGCCGCGGCCTGACCGTCCGCGAACTGAAGCGCATGGTCGAGCTGTGGCTGTCCGGCGAGGAGGCGCGCGGATGACCGCCGGGCCGCGCACCTTCGACTGGGACGACGTCCGCGCCCGGCTGGCGCGTCAGCGCGCCGCGCTGGAAGAGGCGTTCGCCGGAAAGGGGCCTTGGGCCGACGAGTTGCTGCGCCGCCGTACCGAGGCCCTGGCCGGCGAAGCCGAGGCCCGGACCGAAGCGGACGCGCTCCACGTGCTGATCGCTCGCGGGGCCGTCACGACCTACGCGCTGGAGGTGCGCCACCTCGCGCGCATCCTGCCGCTGCCGCGGGTGGTACCAGTGCCGGGTGCCCCGCCGGACATGCTGGGGCTGATCGCCGTCGGCGGGCGGGTGCTGCGCCTGTTCGACGTGGACCGGCTGTGCGGGGAGCCGCCCCACGAGGGGAGCGCGGACGGGTATGCGATGACGCTCCGCGAGAGCGCGCGCCCGGTGGCGTTGCGCATGACGGCGGTGGAGACGGTGCGGCAACTGGCCGCCGCCGCTCTGCGGCCGGTGGAGGATGGACGGTTGATAAGGGCGGTGACTGACGGGCGCGTGGCGCTGCTCGACATGGATGCGATTCTCGAACGGCTCGGTGCGGCGGGGGAACGATGAGATTTTCGGTCAGGAACAAGCTGATGCTGGGCTTCGGCGCCGTCTGCGTTCTGACGGCGGGGCTGGCGATCTACCAGCTCGCCCGCTTCGGCGACGCGATGCGGGTCATGCAATCGGTGGTCATCAACGACGTGAGGATCAGCGAGATGCTGCGCGTCATCACCGAGATGCAGGGCGACCTGCGCACCGACCGCGAGACCGCGCTCAACGCCGCCGCGCTGGCGCGGGCGCAGAACCGCCCGCCCGACATCGACGTCCAGCGCACGAAATACCTGGACGGCGCCCGCCAACTGTTCGACGCCATCGTCGAGATGAAGAACGCCACCGGCGAACGTGCCGACAATGGCATCACCGACCGACGCCGGCAGGTCTGGCAGGACGCGTCCGAGGCAGCCGCCGAACTGGAGCGCGCCACGCGGGCCATCGCGGCCGAAGCCTCCACCATCTTCGACCTCATCAACCGAGGCCAGTGGGACGAGGCGCAGGCGCGCCGTCCGCGGCTGGACGAGTTGCGGCGCACGCTGGACGAACGCCTGGACAGCAACGTCCAGGTCATCCGTCGCCTGAACGAGGCGGGCCGCGCCGAGCTGGACAGCATCTACGACGAAGCCCGACGGGCGGCAATCATCGCCCTCGTGGGCGTGGTCGGCGCCGCCCTGCTGATCGCCTACTTGATCGGCCGCTCCGTCACCCGCCGGCTCGGCACTGCGATCACCTTGGTCGGCCGCGTCGGCGATGGCGACCTGACCCAGACCATAGTCGTTCCAGGCAATGACGAACTGGCGGAACTCGGCCATCACCTGGGCGACATGACCGCGCGCCTGCGTTCGGTGGCGGGAACCACCCGCGCCACGGCGGAAAGCATGCACGCCGCCACGGCGCAGATCCGCGCCTCCACCCAGCAGCAGGCGGCCAGCGTCGCCGAACAGCTCGCCGCCGTCGAGGAGACCACGGCAACCCTCAGCGAGATCACGGAATCCGGCGCCCAGATCAACCGCCGCGCCCAAGACGTGGCGCGCGGCGCCCAGGCCGCCTCGTCGGCCAGCGATTCCGGGCTGCGCGCGGTGTCCGACACCAACGAGGCGATGAACGCCATCCGCGAGCAGGCCGAGGCGGTGGCCGAGAACATCGTTCTGCTGTCCGAACGCACCCAGGCCATCGGCGAGATCATCGTCACGGTGAACGACATCGCCGAGCGCTCGCACCTGCTGGCGCTCAACGCCGCCATCGAGGCGGCGGCGGCCGGCGAGCACGGCCGCACCTTCGCCATCGTCGCCAGCGAGATCAAGAGCCTGGCCGACCAGGCCAAGGAGGCCACGTCCCAGGTACGCTCCAACCTCAGCGAGATCCAGCACGGCATCAACGCCTCGGTGATGCTGACCGAGGAGGCGGTCAAGCGCATCGCCGCCGGCAAGCGCCAGACCGACGCCACCGAGTCGACCATCCGCGAGATGGCCGAGACCATCCAGGAGAGCGTCATCGCCTTCCAGCAGATCGTCGCCGGCACCAACCAGCAGCAGATCGGGCTGGAGCAGGTGATCCAGGC
>JAEYOB010000159.1 GCA_023412175.1 Pseudomonadota bacterium
CCTCTGGCGCACGCCCTTCTGGACCCAGATCTTCTGGCAGATCACCGTCAGCGCCGTGTTCGTCGGCCCCATCGCGCTGGCGGTCGAGGGCGGGCAGCCCATCACCTGGACGCCGGTGGTGATCGGCGGGCTAATCTACAACTGGCTGATCGCCACGGGGTTCTGTTACTGGCTGTGGTCGAAGGCACTGACGGTGATGCCGGCGGCGCAGGCCGGGCAGATCGTCTGTCTCGTGCCGATCACCGCGCTGCTGCAGAGCGCGGCGATCTTCGGCGAACCGCTGACCACCGGCGTGCTGCTAAGCGTCGCCCTGATCGCCGCGGGCATCGTCATCACGGCGCGGGCGAAATAGGGAGCCCCCGCCGGACGGCGGGGGCCCGCCCACATCACTCCGCCGCCTTGTAGATCTCCCCGCCCTGGGCGCGGAACGTCTCCGCCATCCCGGCCATGCCGGAGGCGGCGTAGTCCCGCACCTCCTGGGTGATCTTCATCGAGCAGAACTTCGGCCCGCACATGGAGCAGAAGTGCGCGACCTTGGCGCCCTCAGCCGGCAGCGTCTGGTCGTGGAAGCGTTCCGCCGTCTCGGGATCCAGCGACAGGTGGAACTGGTCGCGCCAGCGGAACTCGAACCGCGCCCTGGAAAGCGCGTCGTCGCGCAGGCGCGCCGCCGGATGGCCCTTGGCGAGGTCGGCGGCGTGCGCGGCGATCTTGTAGGTCACCACGCCCACCTTGACGTCGTCGCGATCCGGCAGCCCCAGGTGCTCCTTCGGCGTGACGTAGCAGAGCATCGCCGTGCCGAACCAGCCGATCATCGCGGCGCCGATGCCGCTGGTGATGTGGTCGTAGCCCGGCGCGATGTCGGTCACCAGCGGCCCGAGGGTGTAGAACGGCGCCTCGCCGCACAGGGCGAACTGCTTGTCCATGTTCTCCTTGATCTTGTGCATCGGCACGTGGCCGGGGCCTTCGATCATGGTCTGCACATCGTGCTTCCAGGCGATCTTGGTCAGTTCGCCCAGCGTCTCCAGCTCGGCGAACTGGGCGGCGTCGTTGGCATCGGCGATGGAGCCCGGCCGCAGCCCGTCGCCCAGCGAGAAGGCGACGTCGTACGCCTTCATGATCGCGCAGATGTCCTCGAAGTGTGTGTAGAGGAAGTTCTCCCTGTGGTGCGCCAGACACCATTTGGCGAGGATGGAGCCGCCGCGCGACACGATCCCCGTCACCCGCTTCGCGGTCAGCGGGATGTGGGCGAGGCGCACGCCGGCGTGGATGGTGAAATAGTCCACCCCCTGTTCGGCCTGCTCGATCAGCGTGTCGCGGAAGATCTCCCAGTTCAGCTCCTCGGCCTTGCCGCCGACCTTCTCCAGCGCCTGATAGATCGGCACGGTGCCGATGGGGACCGGCGCATTGCGGATGATCCACTCGCGCGTGGTGTGGATGTTGCGGCCGGTCGAGAGGTCCATGACCGTGTCGGCGCCCCAGCGGATCGCCCACGCCATCTTGTCCACCTCCTCGCCGATCGAGGACGCCACCGCCGAGTTGCCGATGTTGGCGTTGATCTTGGTGAGGAAGTTGCGGCCGATGATCATCGGCTCGGCTTCCGGGTGGTTGATGTTGGACGGGATGATGGCGCGGCCGCGGGCAACCTCGTCCCGCACAAACTCCGGCGTGATGAAGTCCGGGATGCAGGCGCCGAACGATTCGCCGTCGCGGGCCTGCTCCGGCGCCGCGGCACGGCCGAGGTTCTCGCGGATGGCGACGTACTCCATCTCCGGCGTGACGATGCCGGCGCGCGCGTACGCCATCTGCGTCACAGCCGTGCCGGGCTTGGCCCGCAGCGGCCGCCGGCCCGAACCGGGGTGTATGTCGAGGTTGCGCGCTTCGCCCGGACGCAGGCCGTCGTCCTCCGGGCGGACGGTGCGGCCCTCGTACTCCTCCACGTCGCCACGCGCGCGGATCCAGGCGTTGCGCAGCCCTTCCAGCCCCTTGCGGATGTCCACCGCCACATCGGGGTCGGTGTAGGGGCCGGACGAATCGTAGACGCGCACCGGCGGTTCGCCGCCACCCACGCAAATCTCCCGCATGGCGACGCGTACACCCCGCTCGCCGGGCACGTACAGCTTGCGCGAGGCCGGCAGCGGGCCGGTGGAAACCGTGAAATCGGATTGATCGAGGTCTTTGGGCACAATGATCTCCTTCGTCGGTCGAGGAGATCCGGTCACAGGTGCGGAAGAAGGTGCGGACGTGGTGAGACTCCGGGCCCGCAGCGGTTCCTTCCCTTCGCCGGTATGAGCCGGATCAGGTTCGAAGGGTCACCACGTTGCCGGCATGACGCCGGCCGGTGGTATCTCAGCCCCCTACGGGACCCCCCTGGAACGAGGCCCAAGCTTGTCGGCAACGCGGACGATTGTCAAACCGGAACCGCCGTGGCTGCGGCCATGTTCCACAGGGTGGAATCATCGACAAGGAGACCCGCCGATGTTCGGGCACGAAGAATCGCAGGACGACGCGCGCATCCGCCACGAGGTCGCCCATCGCTTGGCCGAGGACGGGTATGTGGACGCCCGCGACCTGGAAGTGACCGTCCACCACGCCGCGGTGACGCTGACCGGCAGCGTCGGCTCCGTCGATCAGGTCCACCGCGCCGCCGAACTGGCCGCCCAGGTTCCCGGTGTCGCCCAGGTCATCGACCGCCTGGGCGTCCGCCGCACCGCCCAGGCGGCGGCGGCCGTGGCCGAACTCGGCTCCAGCCCGGCCGACGAGGAGACCCGCCCCA
>JAEYOB010000274.1 GCA_023412175.1 Pseudomonadota bacterium
AGCTTGGACGGGTCGGCCACGCCGGACACCGAAGGGTAGGCGACGGCGAGGCGCCGGGCGCCGCCGATCTGCAGGCGGTTGGCGCGGCCGAGCACGGCGTTCTGCTCGTGCAGCAGCACCGGCACGCCGGCCCGGCCGGCGGCGTAGACGGTCGGCACCGACGGGTAACCGCCGAAACCGACGACGACCGCCGGCCCGAGCTGCCGCATCAGCCTGCGGGCGTCGAGGATGCCGAGGGCGAGCTGCACCGCGCCCTTGAGCTTGCCCATGATCCCACCCGAGGGCGAGGCGGCGCGGATGCGGTGCACCGGCACTTCCGGCAGGCTGTCGCCGAAGGCGTGGCCGCGGCGGTCGGTGGCCAGCGTCACCGCGTGGCCGCGCTTCAGCAGCTCGCGCGCCAGCGCCTCCGCCGGGAAGATGTGGCCGCCGGTGCCGCCGGCCGCGAGGATGATCGGCTTGGACTGGGGCATGGCGTCAGTCTCCCGGCCCGAAGCGCTTGCGGGTCAGCGCCAGCACCATGCCCATGCCGAAGCCGAGCGCGAGCAGCGACGAGCCGCCGTAGCTGATGAAGGGCAGCGTCATGCCCTTGGTCGGCATCAGGTGCAGGGCCGAGCCCATGTTGATCGCCGCCTGAAGGGCGAACTGGATCAGCAGGCCGGCGGCGGCGAGCAGCGCGAAGTAGTTGTTCTCGTTGAACACCCGCGCGAAACCGCGCAGCACGATGAAGGCGAACAGGAACACCACGAACAGGCAGAAGATCAGCCCCATCTCCTCGCCGGCGACGGCGAAGATGAAGTCGGCGTGGCTGTCGGGCAGCGAGAACTTCACCGTCCCCTGGCCGGGGCCGGTGCCCATCAGGCCGCCGTTGGCGAACGCCTCCATGGAACGGTTGACCTGATAATTGTCGCCCGCCGTCGGGTCGAGGAAGCGGTCGATGCGGCTGGTGACGTGCGGCAGCGTGTAGTACGCGCCGATCAGGCCGACCACGCCCAGCGCGGCCAGGACCACCACGGCCATGATGTTGAGGCCGGCCAGGAAGAACTGGGTGAACCACACCGCCGAGACCACGAAGGTCATGCCCATGTCCGGCTGCATGATCAGCCCGGCCACGGTGAGGCCGTACAGCGCCATCGAGACCAGGGCGCCGGGGAAGCCGGGGTTGGTGCGCGACAGCGAGAACAGCCACGCGGCGACCACCGCGAAGGCCGGCTTGACGAACTCCGAGGGCTGGAGCGACAGGCCCGGCACGTGGATCCAGCGCCGCGCGCCCTTGATCTCGACGCCGATGACCAGGGTGGCGAAGACCAGCGCCAGCGCCACGAGGTACATGGCCAGCGCGGCGCGCCGTACGCCCCGCGGCGACAGCAGCGACACGGCGATCATCAGCGCCACCGCCGGCACCAGCATCATCAGGTGCCGCTCGACGAAGTAGAAGGTGTCCTGGATGCCGATGCGCTCCGCCACCGGCGGGCTGGCGGCGGTGATCAGCACCGTGCCCAGCGCCATCAGCACGGCCAGCGCGCCGAGCTGCACCCGGTCGATGGTCCACCACCAGCGGCCGAAGACGGACTGGTCGGTGCGGTCGAACGTCATCATGCCGCACCTTCCAGGTCATTCACGGCCCTGGCGAAGGCGTCGCCGCGCGCCTCGAAGCTGGTGAACTGGTCCCACGACGCGCAGGCCGGCGACAGCAGCACGCAGGCGCCGTCCTTCTTCTCGGCCAGGGCCAGTTCGGCGGCTCTGGCGACGGCGGCGTCCAGCGTGCCGCAGCGGGTGTGCGGGACGTTCCGGGCCTCCAGCCACGCGGCGAAGGTCTCGCTCGCCTCGCCGATCAGGAAGGCGTGGCGGACGCGGCCCATGTAGGCGTCCAGGCCGTCGAGGCCGGTCTCCTTGGCGCGGCCGCCGAGGATCCAGTAGATCGGGTCGAAGGTCGCCAGCGCCTTCTCGGCGGCGTCGGCGTTGGTGGCCTTGCTGTCGTTGACGAAGCGCACGCCGCCGATGGTGCGCACGAGCTGCTGGCGGTGCGCCAGACCGGGGAAGGTCTTCATCGCCGCGACGATGGCCGGCGCCGGGACGCCGGCGGCCTTGCACGCTGCGAAGGCGGCGGCGGCGTTCTGCCAGTTGTGCTTGCCCAGCAGGGCCGGGAAGCCCGCCAACTCGGCGACGCGCTCGGCCGTGCCCTGGGTGTCGTCCACCAGCCAGCCGTCCTCGGCGTAGACGCCGCCCTCGGCGCGGCCCTCGGCGGAGATCGGCCAGACATGCTGGTCGCCGGCCGCCTTCAGCTCCTCGCAGATGCCGCGGCAGATCGCGTCGTCCACGCCGACGATGGCGGTGCGCGGGCGGGTCTGGCGGTGGAAGATCAGCTTCTTGGCGGCGACGTAGCCGTCCATGCCGCCGTGCCGGTCCAGGTGGTCCGGCGTGACGTTGAGCAGCACCGCCACGTCGAAGGTGATTGAGAGCGTCAGCTCGAGCTGGTAGCTGGACATCTCCAGCACGTAGGTGCCGCCGACGCCCAGCGGGTCGAGCGTCAGCACCGGCGTGCCCAGGTTGCCGCCCACCGCGGTGCGGCGCCCGGCGTCCTGCATCACGTGGCCGATCAGGGCGGTGGTGGTGGACTTCCCGTTGGTGCCGGTGATGCCGACATAGGCCGCGTCGCGCTCGGAGCGCGCCATCAGCTCGATGTCGCAGACGATCTCCAGGTTGGCCTTGCGGGCGCGCTCGGCCACCGGGTGCGGCTTGGGGAAGGTGTGCGGGATGCCTGGCGACCAGACGACGGTCGTCAGCTCCGACAGGTCGGCGGTGGTCAGATCGACGATGCGGTGGCCGGCGGCCTCGGCCTCGTCCCGCTTGGCCTGACTGTCGTCCCAGGCCCACACCTCGGCCCCGGCGCGGGCGAGCGCGTCGGCGGTGGCCATGCCGGACTTGCCCAGCCCCATGACCGCCACCGGAAGACCGTCCATGTAGAACAGGTTGATCATCGGTGCCTCACCGCAGCTTCAGGGTGGACAGGCCGATCAGCGCCAGTACCCCGGCGATGATCCAGAAGCGGATGACGACGGTCGGCTCGGCCCAGCCCTTCTTCTCGAAGTGATGGTGCAGCGGCGCCATGCGGAAGACCCGTTTGCCGGTCAGCTTGAAGGAGGCGACCTGGACGATCACCGACACCGTCTCCAGCACGAACAGGCCGCCGATGATCGCCAGCACCATCTCGTGCTTGGTCACCACGGCGATGGCGCCCAGCGCCCCGCCCAGCGACAGCGAGCCGGTGTCGCCCATGAAGACCATGGCCGGCGGCGCGTTGTACCACAGGAAGCCGATGCCGGCGCCGATCAGCGCTCCGCAGAACACCGCCAGCTCGCCGGCGCCCGGCACGTGGTGGATCTGCAGGTAGTTGGAGAAGATCGCGTTGCCGGTCAGGTAGGCGATCAGGCCGAAGCAGCTCGCCGCGATGATGGCCGGCACGATGGCGAGGCCGTCCAGCCCGTCGGTCAGGTTCACCGCGTTGGAGGCGCCGACCATGATGAAGGCGCCGAACGGCACGAAGAACCAGCCCAGCTGGATCATGAAGTCCTTGACGAAGGGCACCGCGACGCCGCCGGCCAGCGCCGGCGGTTCCAGCATCATGATCAGCGCCGACGCCACCACGCCGATGGCGATCTCCCAGCCCAGGCGGAAGCGGCCGGACAGCCCTTTTGTGTTGCGCTTGGTCAGCTTCAGGTAGTCGTCGCCGAAGCCGATCAGCCCGTACCCGATGGTCACGAACAGGACGATCCAGGTGTAGCCGTTGCCCATGTCCATCCACAGCAGGGTGCTGATGGACATGGCGATGAGGATCATCAGGCCGCCCATGGTGGGCGTGCCCTTCTTCTTGAAGTGCGTCTCCGGGCCGTCGGCGCGGATCGGCTGGCCTTCGCCCTGCTTGCGCTTCAGCCAGTCGATCAGGCGCGGGAAGAAGACGAAGCTGATGACCAGCGCCGTCAGCACCGCCCCGCCGGTGCGGAAGGTCAGGTACCGGAACAGGTTGAACGGCGTGAAGACGTCCGACAGCGGGAAGAGGAGGTTGTAGAGCATTCGGTCCTTAGCCCCGCTGGCCGTTGACGGTGGCCTTGGGCCCGGTTGAGGAAGCGGTGTTCTGATCGAGCGCGCCCAGGGCATTCACCACCAGCGCCATGCGGCTGCCGGCGGAGCCCTTGACCAGCACCACGTCGCCGCCGCGCACGTCGGCGGCCAGCAGCGGCGCCAGCGCCGCGCTGTCCTCGGCGTAACGGCCGCGCATGGAAGCCGGCAGACGGTCCCACAGGGCCTTCATGTGCGGGCCGCAGCAGTGGACGGTGTCGATGTGCGCCGTTTTCAGCGGCGTGAAGAGGCTGGCGTGCAGCCGGTCGGCGTGCAGGCCCAGCTCGCGCATGTCACCCAGCGCTGCGATGCGCCGGCCGCCGGCGCCGGGATCGACCTTGCCCAGCACCTCGATGCTGGCGGCGACCGAGACCGGGCTGGCGTTGTAGCTCTCGTCGATCAGGGTGAAGGCGCCGTGGGCGCGCTGGATGCGCTTGCGCGTGCCGCGGCCCTTGACCGGCTGGAGCGTGGACAGTGCGCGGGCGGCGGCGGTGAGGTCGCCGCCGGCTGCCCGCACCGCCAGCAGCACGGCGAGGCTGTTCATCACCCAGTGCTTGCCCGGCAGCGACAGGCAGTACTGCACCCGTTCACCACCGAACGAGGCGGTGACGGACGAGCAGGTTGCGTGCAGCGAGCAGTCGAGCAGGCGCGCGTCGGAATCGCCATGGCCGCCGAAGCCCTGGACGCGGGACAGGCCATGGGTGCGCGCCGCCGCCAACAGGCGGGCGAAGTGCGGGTTGTCGCGGTTCAGCACGGCGACGCCCTGTGGCGTCATCCCTTCGAAGATCTCGGCCTTGGCGTCGGCGATGGCCTCCACCGCGCTGAAGAACTCAAGGTGCACCGCCTCGACGTTGGTGATGACCGCCACCTCGGGCTGGACGAGGCGCGACAGCGGCCCCAACTCGCCCGCGTGGTTCATCCCCAGCTCGAAGATCGCGTATTCACTGTCCTGCGGCAGGCGGGCCAGCGACAGCGGCACGCCCCAGTGGTTGTTCAGCGAGCCCTCGGTGGCGAAGGTGCGCCCTTGCGCCGACAGGCAGTGGCGCAGCGCCTCCTTGGTGCCGGTCTTGCCGACCGAACCGGTGACGCCGATGACGCGGGCCGCCGTGCGCATGCGCGCCACCCGGCCCAGGTCGGTCAGCGCCGCCAGCGTGTCCTCGACCGCCAGCAGCGGCGCGTCGCCGGCCACCCCGGCCGGCACGCGGCTGACCATGGC
>JAEYOB010000284.1 GCA_023412175.1 Pseudomonadota bacterium
GTCCACGTCCTTGTAGCGGGCGAACTCTGCACCGGCCTCAAGCTGCGCGGCGGTCATCACCTTGCCGCGGTCGTAGCCGCGCGCATCGTCCCAGGCGAACGGCGCGCACAGGCGCTGGTTCATGCCGATGTCCAGGTCGCTCATCACGAACACCGGCGTCTGCAGCCGGTCCGCGAGGTCCAGCGCCAGCGCCGCATGCTCGAAGCATTCGTGCGGGTCCTCGGGGAACAGCAGCACGTGCTTGGTGTCGCCGTGCGAGGCGTAGGCGGCGAGCAGCAGGTCGGACTGCTGCGTGCGCGTCGGCATGCCGGTGCTTGGGCCGCCTCGCTGCACGTCGATCAGCACCGCCGGGATCTCGGCGAAATAGGCGAGCCCCAGGAACTCCTGCATCAGCGAGATGCCCGGCCCCGAGGTGGCGGTGAACGCCCGCGCCCCGTTCCACGCCGCGCCGACGACCATGCCGATGGCGGCCAGCTCGTCCTCGGCCTGGACGATGGCGTAGCGCGCCTTGCCGGTCTCCGGGTCGGTGCGGAACGCCTTGCAGTGCCGGGCGAAGGCCTCGGCCACGGAGGTCGAGGGGGTGATCGGGTACCACGCCGCCACCGTGGCGCCGCCGTAGACGCAGCCCAGCGCCGCGGCGTTGTTGCCGTCCACGAAGATGCGGTCGCCCACCGCGTCCGAGCGCGCCACCCGCAGGCCGATGGGGCACGGGAGGTTGGCGAGTGCGTGGTCGCGGCCGAGGTGCAGCGCGTGCACGTTGGCGGCGATCAGCTTCTCCTTGGCCTTGAACTGCTCGCTCAGCAGCGTCTCGATCGCCACCGGGTCGATGTCCAGCAGCGCCGACAGCACGCCGACGTACAGGATGTTCTTGAACAATTGGCGCTGCCGCGGGTCGGCGTATTCCGCGTTGCAGATGGCGGTCAGCGGCACGCCGATCACCGTCAGGTCGTCGCGGAACCGGGCCGCCGGCATCGGCTTGGTGCTGTCGTAGAGCAGGTAGCCGCCGGGCTCCACCTCCGCCACGTCGCGGTCCCAGGTCTGCGGGTTCATGGCGACCATCAGATCGACGCCGCCGCGCCGGCCGCGGTAGCCGGCGCCGGACACCCGCACCTCGTACCAGGTCGGCAGGCCCTGGATGTTCGAGGGGAAGATGTTGCGGCTCGCCACCGGCACGCCCATGCGCAGGATGGCCTTGGCGAAGAGCTGGTTGGCGCTGGCGGAGCCGGAGCCGTTCACGTTCGCGAACTTGACCACGAAGTCGTTGGTCTTTTCCAGAGGGGGGCGCACTAGCGGCTGCGGCATGCGGCACCTCCCGCGTGGCTCATTTCCAGGAAGAATTTCTGCATGTCCCAGGCTCCGGTCGGGCACCGCTCGGCGCACAGGCCGCAGTGCAGGCAGACGTCCTCGTCCTTGACCATGACGCGGCCGGTCTTCAGCGCGCCGGACACGTAGGTCGGCTGCTCGCGGTGGAGCTTCGGCGCCTTGAGGCGGGTCAGCAGCTCGCCCTCCTCGCCGTCCTCGGTGATGGTCAGGCAGTCCACCGGGCAGATGTCGAGGCAGGCGTCGCACTCGATGCACAGGTTGGTGGCGAAGGCCGTCTGGATGTCGCAGTTCAGGCAGCGCTGCGCCTCGTCCCAGGCGAGCTTGAGGTCAAAGCCCAGTTCCACCTCCACCCGCACGTCCTTCAGGGCGGCGGCGGTGTCGCGCAGCGGCACCTTGTGGCGGGCGTCGTTCGACACGTCGTTGTCGTAGCTCCACTCGTGCAGGCCCATCTTCTGGCTGATGAGCGTGACGTGCGGCGGCGGCCGGTCGCGCAGGTCCACACCCTGGCAGAAGGCGTCGATGGAGATCGCCGCCTCGTGGCCGTGCGCGACGGCGGTGATGATGTTCTTCGGCCCGAACGCCGCGTCGCCCCCGAAGAACACACGGGGGTTGGTGGACTGGAAGGTGACCGCGTCCACCGCCGGCAGGCCCCAGCGGTCGAAGCCGATGCCGATGTCGCGCTCGATCCAGGGGAAGCTGTTGTCCTGTCCGATGGCGACCAGCACGTCGTCGCACTCCATGGTCACATCCGGCTCGCCGGTCGGGACCAGGCTGCGCCGGCCCTTTTCGTCGTACGTCGCCGCGACCGCCTCGAAGACCACGCCGGTGAGCCGGCCGTCCGCGTGGGTGAAGGCCTTGGGCACGAGGAAATTGTGGATCGGGATCCCCTCGTGCATGGCGTCCTCCTTCTCCCAGGGGGACGCCTTCATCTCCTCGAAGCCGCTGCGTACCACCACCCGCACATCCTCGCCACCGAGGCGCCGCGCGGTGCGGCAGCAGTCCATGGCGGTGTTGCCGCCGCCCAGCACGATGACCCGCCGGCCGATGCGCGTGGTATGGCCGAAGGACACCGAGGACAGCCAGTCGATGCCGACGTGGATGTTGGCGGCAGCCTCCCGCCGGCCGGGCACGTCCACGTCGCGGCCGCGCGGCGCGCCGGTGCCGACGAACACCGCGTCGTACCCCTCGTCCAGCACCGACGCGAGGCTGCCGACCCAGGTGCCGAAGCGGGTTTCCACGCCCATGCCGAGGATGTAGCCGACCTCCTCGTCCAGCACCTCGCCGGGCAGGCGGAAGCGCGGGATCTGGCTGCGCATCATGCCGCCGCCCTTCGCCTCGCCGTCGTAGAGCACCACGTGGTAGCCCAGCGGCAGCAGATCGCGCGCCACCGTCAGCGAGGCCGGGCCGGCACCGATCAGCGCCACGCGCTTGCCGTTTTTCTGCGTCGGCACCTTGGGGAAGCGGGCGCGCACGTCGGTCTGCTTGTTGTCGGCGGCGACGCGCTTCAGGCGGCAGATCGCCACCGGCTCCGCCTCGACCCGGCCGCGCCGGCACGCCGGTTCGCACGGGCGGTCGCAGGTGCGCCCGAGGATACCGGGGAAGACGTTGGATTTCCAGTTGACGAGGTAGGCGTCGTCGTAGCGTCCCGCGGCGATCAGCCGGATGTATTCGGGAACCGGTGTGTGGGCCGGGCAGGCCCACTGGCAATCGACGACCTTGTGGAAATAGTCGGGGGAGCCGGTGTCGGTGGGCCTCATGCCGCACCTCCCCGGCGAACGCCGGACCGCACTGCGCCAGGAATTGGCGACGGTCCGTCAGCCGCCGCGCCGCCGCGGCGGGACTTCCTGGACCTCATGTTTCCTCCCAAGTCCCGGCCGTCTTAGGGGGTGCCGGGTTCTCTGACAGCCGAAGCCGCTCACCCATATTACATGCACCTGCCAGACGAATTCGCAAGCACCGGCGTCGCCGTATGCGCTCCATCCGAGGTTCCCGACAGCGGCAATTCGACGCGCAGCCGGGGGATTCCGGGAAAGGCCGGATCCTCGTGCGGGCTGCGCGGCGACGCCAGGGCTGCAAACACCCGCATTCCCGGAACATGCCCCCCCCGGCGGCTCACCCCACCGGGGCGCCGCCGGCCTCGCGGCCAGCCTCACGGTAGGTGCGCGCCAACCCGGCGTAGTGGTTGGCGTCCCAGGCCAGGAAGGCGACGTCGTCGGGGCTGAGAGCGCGCATGAATTTCGCCGGGCTGCCGCCCCAGAGCTGGTGCTTCGGCACCCGCTTGCGCGGCGTCACCACGGCGCCGCCGGCGACCATCGATTCCGTTTCCACCACCGCGCCGTCCAGCACGATGGCGCCGATGCCGACCAGGCAGCCGTCCTCCAGCACGCAGCCGTGCAGCCGCGCGCCATGGCCGATGGTGACCCCGGCGCCGATGACGGTGGCGTGCGCGTCGAGGGTCACGTGGATCATCGTGCCGTCCTGGACGTTGGTGCGCGGGCCGACCTTGATGGCGTGGTCGTCGCCGCGCAGCACGCAGCCGAACCACACGCTGGCCTCCGCCCCGATCTCCACGTCACCGATCACCGCCGCGCCGGGGGCGATGTAGGCGTCCTCGGCGATGCGCGGCCAGACGCCGCGGAACGGCAGGATGATCGCGCCCGGATGACGCGCCGCCCAGTCAGTGTTCGACACCATCTCTCTTCCTTTTTCTCTTTCGAGGTACCAATTCCGGCCGAAGCCGTCGCCCCTGAACTCACCACTTCCGCCTGTTTCCGGGCGGATCCTTTTCCCATAGACTGTTGGCATGCCAAACAACCGGCCGCAAGCGCCGGAACGACCGCCGGACCAGCCGGCGGCACCGGGGAGGGTTGCCGGACGTGCATGGCCGGGCCATCACGAACGGCGCACGCACGGCCGACGCACCGCAACGTGGCACAGCCGCGCCCCCTCCCCTGCGCGCCAACCAACGGAACGAATGGGAGGGACCTGCATGAATCGCCGCCTGTTCATGGGAATCGCCGCCGGCGCCGTGGCGCTGGGGATGTTGGCCGGACCGGCCGCCGCGCAGCAGAAGCTCAAGTTCGCCCACGTCTACGAGACGTCGGAAGCCTATCACAAATGGGCGCTGTGGGCGGCCGACGAGATCACCAAGCGCACCAACGGGCGCTACAGCATGGAGGTCTTCCCGGCGTCGTCGCTGGGCAAGGAGACCGACATCAACCAGGGCCTGACGCTGGGCACGGTGGACATCATCTACACCGGCACCAACTTCGCCGGCCGCTCCTACGGGCCGATCGCCATCGCCGCGGCGCCCTATATGTTCCGCGACTTCGACCACTGGCGCGCCTACACCAAAAGCGACCTGTTCAAGGAATTGGCCGGCGGCTACGACAAGGCGACCGGCAACAAGGTGCTCGCCATGCTCTACTACGGCGAGCGGCATGTCACCTCCAAGCAGCCGGTCAACCGGCCCGAGGACATGAAGGGCATGAAGATCCGCGTCCCCGACGCGCCCATGTACGTCATGTTCCCCAGGGCCGTCGGCGCCAACCCCACCCCCATCGCCTTCGCCGAGGTCTATCTGGCGCTGGCCCAGGGCACGGTGGACGCGCAGGAGAACCCGCTGCCGACCATCCTCGCCAAGAAGTTCTACGAGCCCAGCCCCGTCATCAACCTGACCGGCCACATCACCGAAAGCCTGCTGACCATCGTCGGCGCGCCCCTGTGGAAGAAGTTGTCCGACGAGGACAAGAAGACCTTCGCGGCGGTGTTCGCCGAGGCGGCCGCCAAGTCGGACGAGGACATCATCGCGTCGGAAAAGGAGCTGGTGGACGGCTTCGCCAAGATGGGCGCCAAGGTCAACAAGGTGGACCGCGCCCCCTTCCGCGCCATGGTGACCAAGGTCCACCTGGGCGACGGCGTGCCGTGGACGAAGGAGCAGTACGAGCGCCTCCAGCAGATCAGGTAGGCGCGGCGTGACCCAGATCCCGCAAGAGGAGCCATTGGCCGGCGTGACCGTCGCGCCGGCCATGGCCGCCCCGCCCGAGGAAGCGGACCTGCGCTTCGCCTGGCGGGCGCCGGAGGACGTGCTGGCCTTCCTCGTCTTCTGGCTGCTGGCCTTCACCGTCTTCCTCCAGTTCTTCACCCGCTACGTGCTGAACAACAGCCTGCCCTGGACCGAGGAGGGGGCGCGCTACCTGCTGATCGCGGTGGCGTTCCTGGGCGGCGGGCTGGCGGTGCGGCGGCGCGCCCACATCGCCGTGGAGTTCTTCCACAACACCCTGCCGCTGGGCGCGTCCAACCTGCTGCTGCTGGTCGCCGACCTCATCTCCATCGCCTTCTACGCCTACGCGGCGTGGCTCGCCTGGCTGATGGTCGGGCTGATGGGGACGCAGCAGATGGCGGTCATCGACCTGCCCATGAGCTGGCTGTACGCCACCGTGCTGGCCGGGCTGGGCGTGATGGCGCTGCGCTCGGTGCAGTCGGCGTGGCTGCGCTTCCGTTTCCGCAAACGCTGAGGGCCGCCCATGCTTACCCTGCTGTTCGGATCGCTGTTCGGCATGATGGCCATCGGCGTGCCCATCGCCGTAGCGCTGGCGGGATCGTCGCTGCTCTACGTGTGGGCGGCCGGCATGCCGGACGTGGTGGTGCTGCACCGGATGATCGGCGGCATCGACAGCTTCCCGCTGCTGGCCATCCCCTTCTTCATCCTGGCCGGCAACCTGATGAACTCGGCGCTCATCACCGAGCGCATCTACGCCTTCGCGGTCGCCATGTTCGGCTGGATGCGCGGCGGGCTGGGGCACGTCAACGTGGCGGGCTCGGTGATCTTCGCCGGCATGTCCGGCACGGCGGTGGCGGACGCCGGCGGCCTCGGCACCATCGAGATCAAGGCGATGCGCGACCACGGCTACGACGACCGCTTCGCCGTCGGCATCACCGCCGCCTCCTCGACCATCGGGCCGATCATCCCGCCCTCGCTGCCGCTGGTGATCTACGGCGTCATGGCGAACACGTCGGTGGGCCAGCTCTTCGCCGCCGGGTTCATTCCGGGGCTGGGCATGGCCGGGGCGCTGATGCTGTGGGTGGCGTGGACGGCGCGGCGCCGCAACTACCCGCGCGACGCCGCCTTCTCCGTCCAACGGATGGCGGTGACGTTCAAGGAGGCGTTCCTGGCGCTGCTCACCCCGGTGATCCTCATCGGCGGCATGGTGTCGGGCATGTTCACGCCGACCGAGGCGGCCATCGCCGCGGTGGTCTACGCGCTGTTCCTCGGCTTCGTGGTGTACCGCACGCTGAACTGGGAGGCGCTGGTAAAGGTCAGCCTGGAGACCATCGAGACCACCGCGGTCATCCTGCTGATCGTGGCGGCGGCGTCGATCTTCGGCTGGCTGCTCACCTCGGCCCGCGTGACCGAGCAGCTTACGGAATGGGTGCTGGGATTCTCCCAGGACCCGATCACCATCCTGATCCTGGTGAACGTCCTGCTGCTGATCGTCGGCTGCTTCCTGGAGACCATCGCCGCGATCACCATCCTGGTGCCGGTGCTGCTGCCGATCATGACGCAGATCGGCGTGGACCCGGTGCAGTTCGGCATCATCATGGTGCTGAACCTGATGATCGGCCTGCTGACGCCGCCGGTGGGGATGGTGCTTTACATCCTGGCGCGGGTGGCGCGGATCCCCTTCGAGGAATGCGCCAAGGCTTGCCTGCCCTTCCTGGTGCCGCTGCTGGCGGTGCTGGTGGTGGTGACCTTCTGGCCGGCCTTTTCGCTGTGGCTGCCGACGCTGGTGTACCGGTGAGGAT
>JAEYOB010000456.1 GCA_023412175.1 Pseudomonadota bacterium
GCGGAGGAGGACATCGGCAACTCCCGTCACTGCCGACAAAGCCGCGCGGTCCTTACTCCAACCCTCAATTCGAGCACATAGTTCCCTGCCGTGCCCTAGCCATTCGCGCCATCCAAGCAAAAATCAATGCGCCGGCCAATGCGACGAGATCAACGGCCAGGCCGGCCACCCCGCCGGAAACCCACAGCCCAAGGCCGGGCACCACCCAGGCAAGTGCCGTGGTCGCTGGAATGGCGGCGGTGGTGGCGCTCGCCAGCCACAGCAATTCCACCCCGGCCCTGGCCACTCCCCGATGAAAGGCCCATCCGCAGGCGGCCAGAAAGACCCCATAATAAAGGCCCCAATGCCATGCGTCGAGATCGGCGGCCGTGCCATACAGCCATTTGCCGGCGGCCATGGTGAGCGACAGGCCGGAAACACAGCCAAGGCACACCCCGGTGGTAGCCGCAGCCATCAGAATGGCCGGCCGGCTTGTGGGGGCAGGCGGCCAGTCTGCTTGCCGACTGACCCGGCAACGGGATTCGACCCAGACCCGGTTGCCGGAATAAAAGAGAAAAGCTCCGGCCAGGCCGAGGAAAAAATATCCCCACCGGATGGTCTCGCCGCCGAAGGTGCCGAAGTGCAAGGCGAAGAAGGAAGACACACTCGCCGACCATTCACCCTGATGCCCCGGCAGGTATTCGGTGTCGATGACCGCTCCCGTCACCGGGCTGAGCAGGAGGAAGCCCATGTTCCGCACCAGATAACGGGGATCCTTGCCCCAGACCCGAACCAGCGCGCTCTGGGTTCCGGCATTGTGGTATTGCAGGCTGACGGGCATGAAGCCGGGCGCGATGCTCCTCACCTGAGCAAGAATCGTCTCGGGCGGCAGCATGGCGGCCGGCTGCGGATCCGGCCTGATCTGCCGGGACGGCGTGCTCGCGGCCATGATCGTTTTCAGCTCCCCCCGGTAAACCACATGGTCCTGCGCGCCATAGATGAAATCGTGCAGACCGAAGATGACGGCGGTCAGGGCGATCACCATATGGAACGGCAGGCTGAAGATGCCCACGATGTTGTGCGCATCGAGCCACATGCGCTTGCGGCTGCTCCCTACGCGGAAGGCGAACAGATCCTTCACCAGCGAGGGCAGCAGAATGATCACGCCGGAGACCAGTGCCACCGCATAGACGGCGCTCGCCACACCGGTGACGGCGGTGCCAAGATCGAGGTCGCCGGGGATGCCGGCCGTACGGTGGACGACGTCCACCAGCCGGCCGAGAGCGGCGGGACGCAGTCGTTCCACCACGACCCCTCCCTCCGACGCCAAGGTTGCCGACCAGGGCGCCGGGTCGTTCCGCGTCTTCTGCCATGTCAGCCGGAGGATACGCTCCTCTTCGGTCCGTCCCGTCAGCGCAAGGGTGAAGCCCTGAGCGGCATCCGGGCGGACAGCCAGAACACCGGCGATCAGGGCGCTTCCCTGCTCCAGCGACACCGCCGTCATCGGGATCGGTGGCGTCGCCCAGCGCTCGATGGGCTCCTTGAACATGGTGATCGCGCCTGCGTAGAAGGCGACGAACAGGATCAGCCCGGTCAGAATGCCGGCCCAGGAATGGACGGCCCGGTAGAGACGGACGACATCGGCACGCATGGGCAACGCTCCCGATAGCGGTGAAGGGTTTTTCAGCGCAAGACGTGCAGGGCGCCAAAGGCCAGGAGGTTGGCCCCTCCCAGCCAGAGCCAGCAACGCAGGCCGCTGCGGAAAAGGAAGCAGAAGCTCGCCACGCCTAGCCACACCGGCGCCACCAGCCACATGGTGAACTGGAACTTGTTGAGTGCCTGAAGACCGCCTGGACCAGCCACGGCGAACAGGCCGGACAAGGCTATGGCCAGAGGGTATCCCAGCAGGGTCCCGCCCAGGGCCTTGCTCCACCAATCGGGCCGGATGGGGACCGACGGCCGCGCACCGGTTTTCGAAGAAACACGGACGTTGGAAAGTACCGGACGCCTTCGTTCTTGCGGAGCGAACAGGGCTGCGGAAAACGGCAGGGCAATGAACGCTGCCATGGCTACGGTCAAGGCCGCGAAGAACGCCGCAGCAGGGTGCATACCGCCGCACCACAACAGGAATCCCAGGAGCAGAAGCGCGCTCCCGCCGATCCGGGCGGCCAGGGGGGGCCAGGGCTGCCGCACCCATTGCTGGCGGGGCGCTGAGAGATAGAGGCACACGGCCCCCGCCCCGGTGGACGCGACGGCCATGACATGAACGAGATCTTCCATTCCACCGCCCGTAGCCATCAACGCCCGAAGCCCCCTCCCGCAAGGGGAGGGGGCAGGATCAAGCAAAGCCGCTTTAGAACTTCAAGGTCGAGGTCAGGTAGAAGGACCGGCCTTCCGCCAGCACAGGCGTGATGGCCGATGTCTGGGCGTAGGTGGAGCGGCTGGAGTACGCCTCGTCGAAGAGGTTGTTAGCCTCTACCCGCAGGGTCCAGTTCTCCAGCGACGGGTGGGGCTGCCATTCGGCGAAGAGGTTGGCGACCTGATAGGCCTTCAGCTTGCCGAAGCCGGCGGCACGTAGTGCACTGTCCTCTACCGACAGGGCGATCTCCGACGAGGCGCCGAACGTCAGGCGGATGCTCTCCACCATATACTGTCCGTGCAGCGCCAGCATGTCGCCCACCGGCGCGGCCGTGTTGTAGTCGCCGGGCAGCGCGATGCGGCCACCGTAGGTGACATCCGTGTGCGTGTACTTTGCGCTGACCGCAGCGTTGCTCCAGGCATAGCCGGCCACGAGGTCGAAGCCCTGGGTCTTCAGGCTCGGGCCGTTTATACGCAGGCGGGTGGTGTAGTTCCACTCCATGGGGTTTTCGACCACGGTGCGGAACAGGGCTCCCTCAAGTTTCAACCCTTCCTGGAGGTAGCGCAATCCGGCACGGTAGTTGTGCGATGTCGCCGGCTTCAGGTCGGGTGCATAGCGATAGTTGGCGGCGTGGTACAGGGCGGTCTCCGCCATCTCCAGCCCGCCCCAATTGTAACCGTAGCCGCCGAAAGCGGTGAGGCCGCCGAACAGATCGAGTTCGGCCGACAGGTTGGGGCTGAGGCCGGTGTTGTCGAAGGTCTGGCCATCAACGGCCCGATAGCTCTGATGGTCGACGCGTAGGCCCGCGGACAGGCGCAACCGGTCGAGCGGCGACAGGCGCGCCTGCACGAAGCCGCCCACGCCGCTGATCCGCTCATCCGCATCGGTGGTGAAGTGGAAGCGCTCAAGCGATGCGTCGTCGCGGTAGAAGTCGATGCCGGCGGTCAGCTTGCCCGAGGGAATGGCGAAGCTGTTCTGGATCGTGCCGCCGATGCTCTCCACCTCGGCGTTGAAGGCTCCGTGCGGCGTCGAGAGACGGTTCTCGAGCGGCCGATCGAGCGAGTTGCGATTGACGTACAAGTTGATCTTGGGATCGACCAGATCCGTGGGCTTGGTGGTCTGGTAGCCCGCCGTGACCGTGGTTCGGGTTGCCCGTGTGGTGTTCAGCAAGCGCCCCTGCGGGTTGTTCAGCAAACCCATGTTCGAGCGTAGGCGGCGGATCCCCTCGTCCTCCACATACTCGCCGGAGACGTGGAAGCGGTGTCCGCCTTCGGTTTCATAGGCCAGCTTGCCGAGCCCGCTCGTCAGATCGTTGGCGGTGCCCAGCTCCCGCCTGCCGGCGCCGTTCTTGTAGTCCTCGCCTTTCGCGCGGGTCCCGATGCCCAGGATTTCGAAACCATGGCTGGCGGCATAGCCCGCCCCGGTGGCCCGCCAAGTACGGGAGTTGGTGTCGTATCCCAGGATCGCGGTGCCGCCGGCGGCCTGGCCGGGCAGCAGCATGTCGCGGGCATCCTTGGTGGTGAAGCGCACGGCACCGCCCAGCGCGCCGAAACCGGCGTCCGCCGGAGTCACGCCCGCCTCCACTGCGACCGACTTCAGAAAGATTGGATCCAGCGTCAGGTTGCCGTTGTGGTGCCAGACGTTGTTGCGCTGTGGTGCGCCGTCCACGGTGACGTTCAGCTTCGATTGGTCGATGCCATGCACGTAGAGCTTCTGGGCAGCCGTACTGCCGCTCGGCACCGTGACGGACGGATCGTCGCGGAACAGTTTGCGCAGGCTCAGGGGCTGTTCGCGGTCGATCTGCTCTTGCGTGATGACGCTGGTTGTGCCGATTCCCTCCGCCCCCTCGCCTTCGACCTGGACCGGGCTCAGCGTCATCGCCTGCTGCGCCTGCGCCGGCAACGCGACCGTGACGGACACCAGCATGGAAGTGGCCAGTAGTGCGATCCGAGGCTGCCGCCCCGCGCCGCTCATGCAGGAATCTGTCCGTCTGGTCATCGTTCGTCTTCTCCTGTCGGCCCGTTCTGGACGGTCGTCCGTACGCGTGGTATTGAAAATGAGACTTATTCGCACTTGAAGGGCGGAATGCCCCCAAATCTGGTGCCTGTATAGACCTGCGATCAGAGAAGCGCCTTTGCGGGATGGTCAAAGCTCTTTGCCGGATGGTCAAACTCAGGAGCAGCGCAAGCGATGACCGACGATTCGTTTCATAGCGGAAGGCGCGCCGGAGGCGGCACTCTCCTGTCGCCCACACCGGTGTGCCGTGAGGAGCTGATGGCCTCGCTGCGCAAGGAGAGTAACGCGTTCCAGGTGGTGACGCCGACATTGGCGCCGGATGCCGCCGTGCTGCACGGCCGGTTCCGCTTGCTCAAACTCCGTTGCGGCCTGTCGCTGCATTCGACGGACGCCGTCGATGTCCACGACCTGACGACGCAGGGGGTCACCGGCCCGGGTCTCACAGTGGGGTTCTTCCTGTACGGGGACGCCGATGTGTCGCTGGGCGGGCAGCGCTTCCATGTGACGGCCGGTTCGGCGCCGAAGATCTTCGTCCTATCCCGCGCCGAACCGGACCTGTTCGTACGGCGAGGGATGTGTGGGAACTGGGTCCGCAAGGTGATCGTCAACGTCCCGCCGGAATGGCTGGAAGGGGACGAACTGGGCGACGAGCGGCTGCGCCGCTTCGGCCGGGGACACGGGGCCAGTGCGAGTTGGACCCCTTCACCGCGCCAGCTCCAGCTTGCCGAGCGGCTGGTTGGAGCGGCGCCGAATGGCGCTCTAGAGAGCCTGTATCTGGAAAGCCAGGCGCTGGAGGTCGTTGCCGAGACGCTGTCGCATCTCGTTGACCGCGACGGCGTCACTGACAGGCTGAGCAGCCGGGATCGTGCCCGCATCCGGACCGCCCGCGACTATCTCGACGCCCACAGTATGGAGGAGCATGGCGCGTGCCTCCAATTGGAGGACATTGCCCGCCACGCCGGGATGAGCATCAGCACGCTTCAGCGCCTGTTCCGCATTGCTCACGGCACCTCGGTGTTGGACTATTACAGGGGTGCCCGGATGGATCGGGCACGCGACCTTCTGGAGCGGGAGCGGGTCAGCGTCACGGAAGCGTGCTACGTCGCGGGCTACGGCAATCCTGCCAATTTTGCCACGGCATTCAAGCGGCGCTTCGGTCTTTCCCCCAAGGATGTGCGCAGGCGCAGCTGACAGCTTGCCGGGAATCGTCGAATTGTTTGATTATCATGTCAACGTAAGGCCCGCCCTGTCTGCAAGAGGTTTGTGCGATCCAGCCCGATAGCCCGCTTCAACGTATCCGGCACCGGAGGCAAACCTCCCCGCCAAGATGGAGATACGCGCGGCGCGGTCCTCGTAATCGGCTTGGCCTCCGTGGGCCGTTGACAGCTGCCAGGTTTACGGGTTCTGTTGCATCGTTTTCGACGTGCCAGAGATCGGGTAGAACCCGGCCCATTTTGGCGGTTTGGGTGACAGGGTGATGCGGTCCAGGACGAGCCGGTTCAAGGGTCGGCAGTTCACGTCGGAAGTGATCCTGTGAGCGGTGCGCTGGTACCGGCCGGGGACTGTCGGGAATTCCGTGTACGGGCCATAACCGAGGGTGAGCTTCCCTCGGGAGAATGGACACCGGGTTATGCGGTCCGCAATTTGGCCTGCTCTGGGGTGATGTAGCCAAGAGCCGAGTGGAGCCGCTGGCGATTGTCGTAGCCTTCGATGTAGGCGAACAGGTCCCGCTTGGCGGCCTCGCGTGTCGGATACCGCTGCCTATGGACGAGTTCCGCCTTCAGGCTGCCGAAGAAGCTCTCCATGGGGGGTTGTCCCAGCAGTTCCCCTTGCGGCTCATCGATTGGATAAAGCCGTGGCTTTTCAGGGCTCTGCGGTACTCCGCCGAGGCATACTGGCACCCGCGGTCCGAGTGCGCCAACAGCCCCGGCGCGGGCCGTTGGCGCTGGACCGCCGTGGTCAGCGCGGCCAGGGGCAGCTCGGTACGCAGGTGGTCCCGCATCGCCCAGCCGACCACCTTCCGGCTGAACAGGTCGAGGATGGCGGCCACGTACAGCCAGCCCTCGTCGGTGGGCACGTACGTGATATCGCTTACCCAGACCTCGTTCGGCCGCGTGGCTGTGAAGCGGCGATCCAGTAAATTGGGCGCGACCGGCAGGGCGTGGTTGCTGTCGGTGGTGCAGACGCGGAAGGCGCGGGGACGCTGGGCGCGAATGCCGTGATGATGCATCAGGCGTTCGACACGGCCGCGGCTGACCCTCCGGCCCTGCGCGCGCAGCGCGGCATGGATGCGCGGGGCGCCGTAACGCTTGCGGTGCTGCTCGTGGAGTTGGCGAATGTCAGCCAGGAGCTGCCGGTTCGCCGCTTTGCTCGCACTCTCCGGCCGCGAGCGCCAGGCATAATAGCCCGAGGGCGAGACCTCCAACGCCTCGCACAGCACTCGGATCGGATATTCGTCGCGACAGTCTTCGATGATCCGGAACCTCATTTCAGTGGCTCCGAGAAGATTGAAACAGTTTTTTTTAATATGTCTCGTTCCATGCGGACGCGCTCCAGTTCGCGCTTCAGGCGGGCGATTTCCGCGACCTGATCGCCGGAGGCCAGAGGGGCCGCCGCCTGCTGTGTGGGGAGCTGCGGCGGCCCCCCTGGCCGGGCCCCGCGCCGGCGCCAGTTGCGCAGCACCGAAGGCTGGATATCCAGCTCCTTGGCGATGTGCTCCAAGGGCCGCCCGCTGCTCTCCAGCAGCGCGACCGCTTCCTGC
>JAEYOB010000347.1 GCA_023412175.1 Pseudomonadota bacterium
ACCGTAGGCGGTGCCGCCGGTCTCGAAGTCGAAGAACAGCGATGAGGGCAGGGTGGTGCTGGCGCCCTCCAGGGGCAACAGCCGGGAACCGACGCCCAGCGTCGTGTTCGACGTGCCAAAATCCAGACCGCAAGCCGCCATGGGACCCTCCGGGAAACCAAGGCGGCGACGCTATACCGATGTCCGCGCCGCGGATCAATCCCCGGATATGGCGCCGCGCATGCCGGTCATACCGCAGCCGCTGCGGAAAAGACTGGCGTGACGGTGGAGAAGCCACTACATAAGCCCCGCATTCGCTGGAGGCCCATTCGTCGTCCGAGCGAGGTTCGATAGCTCGATGGACGGCCAACCGTCCGGTTTACGACGCAACAGCGCCTCCCTCTTCCTCCGGCATGTTCGACACCTGACCGATCCGCGGCTTTGCGACGGGCCGCGGCGCTGTCGTTTGCTTTGGGAACCCTGTTTTGACCTTTTCCGATCTGAATCTCCACCCCGGTCTCCTCCGCGCCCTCGAAGCCGCCGGCCACACCGCGCCGACGCCGATCCAGGCGCAGGCCATCCCGGTGGCGCTGGAGCGCCGGGACGTGCTCGCCACCGCCGACACCGGCACCGGCAAGACCGGCGCCTTCCTGCTGCCCTCCCTGCACCGCCTGATGGAGACCGACGACGCGGTCGCCGCGTCGGGTGAGCGCCGCGCCCGTCCGCGCGGCCCGCGCGTTCTGGTTCTGGCGCCGACGCGCGAACTGGCGCGTCAGGTGACCACCTCGGCCCGCAACTACGTCAAGTTCCGCCGGCTGTTCATCGTCGACGTTCTGGGCGGCTCGCCGTTCGGCCCGCAGGTGCGCGACCTGTCGCGCCCGGTGGACGTGCTGGTCGCCACCCCCGGCCGCCTGCTCGACCACATGCGCCGCCGCACGGTCAGCCTGAGCGAGGTCGAGGTTCTGATCCTCGACGAGGCCGACCGCATGCTCGATATGGGCTTTGCCGAGGACATCGCCGCCATCGGCGCCGCCTGCCCGGCGGAGCGCCAGACGCTGCTGTTCACCGCGACGCTCGACCGCCGCATGGAGAACGTGGCCCGCAACCTGGTGCGCGACCCGGCCCGCGTCGCCGTCGAGAGCACCCCGGCCAGCGCCCCGAAGATCGAACAGCGCATGCTGTTCGCCGACGACCTCGGCCACAAGCGGCGCCTGCTGCGCCACTTCTCGGCGTCGCCGGAGATCCACAAGGCGATCATCTTCGCCGCCACCAAGCGCGACGCCGACGAGATCGCCGCCGAGCTGGCGGCGGACGGCCACGCCGCCGCGGCGCTGCACGGCGACATGCGCCAGGAGCACCGCACCCGCACGCTGGGCAAGCTGCGCGACGGGCGCGTGCGCCTGCTGGTCGCCACGGACGTCGCCGCCCGCGGCATCGACGTGCGCGACATCACGCACGTCATCAACTTCGACCTGCCGCGCAACCCGGAGGACTACGTCCACCGCATCGGCCGCACCGGCCGTGCCGGCGCCGAGGGCGTGGCGATCTCCTTCGCCACGCGCACCGACCGCGGCGCCCTGATCGGCATCGAGCGCCTGATCGGTTCGCAGGTGCCGGTGCACACCGTGCCCGGCATGGAGCCGACGCAGCGCTTCGACGCTCCGCACCGCCCGAAGCGCACGGGCTTCCGCAACAACGGTCCGGCGCGTCCCTGGCACGCCGACCGCAAGCCCGCCTCCGACCGCAAGCCCGGCGGCCACGGCGGCGAGCGGAACTTTGGCGAGCGGAACCATGGCGAGCGCGGCGACCGTCCGGCGGCGCGGCCGGCCTGGAAGGCCGAGGGCAACCGGTCCTTCAAGGGTGGCCAGAGCCGCGGCCGTCCGTAACATCCGGCCGGACAGCATCGAGCCCCTCTCCCGACCGGGAGAGGGGCTTTTTTGTCGCTGAAATCCGGGACGCCGACCGTGGACGAACGGGCCGGCAAGGCCCATGTGGAACCGATGATCCGTTCCACCGCCGTCCTCATCGGGAAACCGCCGCCGCTCTGGCCGTCGCAGCTCGCGTACTGCCGGACCCTGATGCGGGACCTGAGCGCCCCTGCGATCCTGGTCGAAGGGCGGCTGATGGACACGCCCTTCGGTCCGCGCATCGCCGCCACCATGGACGTTCCGGCGGAGATGGGCGCGGTCGAACTGACCGGCCACCCGGCCTACCGCCTTGCCATGCGCGATGCCGCCGGCATGGTGACGTTCGCCCGCATGGTGGCGCTGAACGCCAGCGGCATCGACCCGGTGACCGCCAGCCGCGAGCCGGAATCGGTGCTCTGGCAGCTCGTCGTGCTGCCGGCCGGCGTCACGCTGATCGCCCGCACCGACAACGCCGACTACGGTCCCTTCCTGCTCGCCGAGGACGAGCCCGACGAACGGTTGAGCGCGCTGGTGGACCGCCAGCTGTCGTTCGCCGGCATCACCGTCGGCGACCTGTCACCGGAACCGACCGGCACCCTGAACCGGGCCTGAATGGGAGCATGAAAAAGGC
>JAEYOB010000361.1 GCA_023412175.1 Pseudomonadota bacterium
ATGTGACGTTGTGCACATGACGCGGGCTTCGTTACGGTCTTCAAGCTTTCTATAAGACGGTACCTCCGACCGGCAACTGAGTAGCTCGCTCCTGCACTGCTCGACACAGCTTTCTGAATCTCTTAAGCAACTTTCCCGTCGCGCTTCAGCCCGCTCCGCCATCATGGCTCGGCGCTCCTCTAAGAACTGCTGACTTTGCCTGATCATTGCAGCAAACTCTTCCTTTGCCTTCTGCGTAACAGGCTCGCCAAAATAATTGCATCGGACCAGTTTAACGGTTTCTTTGCCTGCTGTAATTGTTAAGCGATTGCCACCCTTGTCGAGGCGGTACTCAATCTTCTTGCCGTCGGCGCTGGTGGCCGTAACGCGATTTCCCTTAACTGATGTTATTGTCACGCTTTCCGGATTTCCCCACTTTGTGACAATAATTGCGGATCCGTGTAGCACGAATTCATCGGCATACCTAAAGTTCATTTCATTGCCTTTAATAGTGTATTCATTAGCGCAATAAGGTGATTTCTCAACTGCCCAGTATCCGCGAAGATTGTCGCGCACAGTCTCTGAACTCTGCGCATACGATGGGGGTGGCAAGACGCAGGACCAAATTGAAATCACTGAAGCTACTAGTTTTTTCCAAAACATCAGATTTCCGTCCTTCTGAAAAGCATTGGACAGCGCTTTAAGCCGCAGTATTGCGGCAACAGAACTATCGTCGGCGTTCGCCTCTGCTGTCGGATCGCTCATCTTCGATCAGAAGCTCGCGCTGGCGGCGTCCCTTATATTCGCGCTCCGCCTCTCTCTGCGCTTCGCAACTGCTACAGAGACCGGCCCTGTCAGCGGCTGACCTAGTCACGTCGCGCATCGCTCGCCCAGCGGTGTCCGATGGTCGCGCCGTCAAAGCGTCTTCTGCGGCGGTCGCCTTATCGAGGAAGCGCTGCTCTTGTTTTATTTGCCGGTCCACGCGCTGCACCGCATTGCGATCGCGCCGTTGGGCGTCAGCATCGGTTCCCGCTTGGCCAAAGGCGTAACCAGGCAGCAGAAGCGCGGCTATTAGCGGCCAAAGCATCTTGTGTTGCACAACATTTCTTCCTGCTCAGTCTAACGGCAGATTTTGCTGGCGCTGGTCGGCACATAGTGTATCGCATCACCGCTAGCTGCCCCTCTCGACTGGAGACTACTCCGTGACGCAATTAGCAAAGGTCAAACTTTTGTCTTAAACAACACCAATCACAATATGCGGCTCTATATTAGGATAACTGTCGCTCTAGGCGGGGATGAGGTCCTGCTTTATCTAAGACCTGGAATGCAGACGCCACTATCGACCTCTGACGAAGTTTCCATGTGGCGTGATACGACAACCAGAGCAGCAGTGATACAGAAACGTGGTTTAGCTTATGTATCACCCGCCTCTAATATGCACGGCGACACTTCTCTTATACGCTACCATCTTTAATGACGCAAATAACTCTTCATCTGCGCGCCTCACTCTAAGTCACAGCGACTGGCAGTGTTTGCGGCTAACATAAATGTGTCAATAGCGTCGATAGAGGTTAATCCAGATTTTCCATATGCCTGGTACTACTTGAGCAATCTGCCCTCTGAGAGCCTGTTTGACCGAGATCGGCCTCCACCTGTTGGTAACGACAGGAGGAGTGACGTATGGCGCGACAATCTGGATGAGGGAGCGCGACGATCAGGATGAGAAAAGCTGGGGTCGCGGCTGAAGTATGATTGTCGCGCGCGACGGCCGTCTTCGATCCACTGGACGCGCGCCCGGCTGCGCCATTGCTTCCATGACGGCGGCCGACCGCCGCGGGCCGGGCTTCACGAGGACAGGGCATGGGCGACATCACCGACACAGATTGGGCCGCACTGATGGCCGCTCCCTTCGACACCGCGGCGCTGCTGCACGCAGTTGACGGCATCGACGAAGTGCGCGGCCACCTCGCCGACGGGGACGACGGCGCGCCGCCACAACTGCGTACTGACCTGTTGAGACTCCACCAGGTGGCGATGGCCGTGTTCCATCACGGGTCGCGCCGTCAGGCCGACGCGCTCTTCGACCTGGCGATCGATCTAGAGGATCAAGTCGACAGCCTGATCGAGACGCTGGAGCGGATCCGCGGCAGCCTGGAGGGGTTGACCGCACTGGCTCCAGACAACCTGTCGGAATAGCTTGGCCCGGTCGGTGCCAGTCTCGAAAACGGACGGCGCCGTCGGCTCGCAAACGCAGCGTTGAGAATAAAGCGTGAACACGGCAATATGCACCTCTTGGAGCAGGGAGGACAGGTTGCCGATACGGGCGGAGACACGCTGGCTGTATCCGATCGACTGGGAGTTGATCTCGAAGCGGATCCGCTTCCAGGTTGAGGGGCCGCACGGCAAGGGGCGTTGCTGGACCTGCGGCAAGCCGCATGGGCACGAGATCCGCCTCCTGCCCGACGGCCGGTGGTTCGACCCGCTGCTGCATACCTGGCGTGACGATGCCGGCCGGGACGCCTCATGGCCGGACGTGGTCGAGGCCTGCAACATCCGGAAGACGCGGGTGATCCTGGCGGCCTGCCACAAGGATCACGATCCCACCAACGTCAAGCCGGGCAATCTGGCGGCCTGGTGCCAGCGCCATCACATCCTGCACGACCGCGAGCACCACCGGCGCCAGTTCCGCGTGACCATCATGCTCCGGCGCGCCCTCGGCGACCTGTTCAGCGGCCCCTACCGACGCTGGTAGCGTCGGCCGGAGTGCCCGGCCTGAGTGCAGGCTGCAGGATATTACCGATCTCGTGAAGGCTCCCTTCCTCAGTGAGCCGGGCGACGCGGCGACCCGCTGCTTCCGGAGCGCCGCCCGCCGCGAGCCGACGACCGGCGGCCATCATCGCCGGATCCGCCGCGGCCGCTTCCGCTGCGCCCGGAGCCGCGCCCCGAGACACCCCGCCCAGACCCCCGCTCACCCGAACGACCGCTGCGATCGCCGCTGCGGCCGCCCCGCGGCGGGGCCGCCGCCTCGAACGCCTCCTTGTGCTCGTCGATGAACGCGGACGCCTCGCGCACGCTCATGGCGGTTATCCGGCGCTCCTCCACATCGAGGTCGAGCGTCTCGGCGATGCGGCGAACGAACGCCAGCTGACCGGGACCGGCCGGCCGCGCGCCTCCGTCCTCGCGCGGCACGGCGCGTGCGCGGATCGCCTCGAACTGGCGGCGGATTCGGTCCTCGGCCTCGTCCAGCAGATGTTGCGCCAGGCGGTCGGCGGAAGCGGCGTCGCGCGCCTTCTCGATGCGGTCGAGCTCGATTTCCAGGAGCGCCGTGCTCTTCGCGTGCACGATGTCGGGGTCGATGGCCACCAGGGAGTCCACCAGCATCCCGCCTTGCTCCGCGAGCTGCAGCGGCGGTGCGCCCTTGCCCTTGACCGGCAGGCGGGCGGCCAGCCCGGCGTTGATCAGCTCGGCCACCACCGTTTCCCGCGTCGCCGCCGTGCCGACCCCCTTGGAGCTCTTCAGCACCTCCTTCAGCTGCACGTCCTCGTCGGGGATCAGCTTGTGCACCTCGACCATGGCCTCGAGGATGCTGGTTTCGGTGTAGCGCGGCGGCGGCTTGGTCGTCTTGGCATCACAACGGCAGCCGTCGATCCGGCCGGTCTCGCCGTTGCGCACCGCCGGCAGGCGGTCCTCACGCTCCTCGTCCTCATCCTCGGCGCCGCCGTAGACGCGCCGCCAGCCGGGGTCGGTCTCCACGGTGCCGCCGGCCGAGAACGCCAAGCCGGCGGCGGCGCCGCCCGTGGGGACCAGGGTGACGGTGGTGCGCTGCCCCTGTGCGTTCGGCGACAGCGCCGCGACGTAGCGTTGCGCGATCAGGCGGTAGGCCTTCGCCTCGTCCGCCGTCAGCGACACGCCCGCCGGCGGCTTGAGGGTTGGGATGATGGCCGTGTGCGAGGCTTCGGCGACGGCGCGGTCGTTGACCACCGGGCCCTTGCGCACCGTGAGCCGGCCGCCCAGCGCGTCGATGGCCGAAGCGAAGGGCTCGCCGAGGGCGCGCAGGTTGGCGAGGATCTCCGGGGCCTGCTCGACGTCGGTCGAGGAGATCTTGTCGAGATCGCCGCGCGGGTAGGTGATCAGGCCGTGGTCCTGATAGAGGGTCTGGAGGATCTCCGCCGACTTCTTGCCCGACCAGCCCCAAAGCGCACCCGCCCGCGTGATGAAACCGGTCTTGTTGAACAGCTTTGGCGCCGCCGTTTCCACCGCCTTCTGCTCGACCTTGAGCGGGCCGGAGGATCCGCGCGCACCCTCGGCGAGGCGCAGCACCGCTGCCTGATCGAGCAACCGCTTCTCCGGCGGCGGGGCATGGCGCAGGGTGAGCGTGCCGCCCCCGATGGCGACGCTGGCCACCAGCTCGTAGTAGGTGACGGGGCGGAAGTCGCGCAGCTCGCGCTCGCGCTGCCAGAGGATCCAGAGCACGGCGCCCTTCACCCGGCCCATGGGCCAGAATCCCTTGCCGAGGCTGGAGGGCCGCAGGAAGCTCGTGCAGGCCACCGTGGCGTTCGTGCCGTCCCACATGTCGATCAGCGACCGTGTCACGCCGGCCCGGTATCGCCCATAGAGTCGCGCCTGGTGCTGCAGGTTGGCGGATGC
>JAEYOB010000464.1 GCA_023412175.1 Pseudomonadota bacterium
ATCTGCTCCCACCCGCCCCCCGCCCCCCCCCCCCCCCCCACGCCGCCTCCCGCGCCAAGCCCAGCCGTGGAAGCGCCCAACACAAAGGAGGAACGCGCCGTGATCGCTCATCGAGTTCGCCGCACCATCGCCCCGTTGGCTGTCCTGACGGTCCTGATCGCCGGAACGGCAGCGGCCCAGCAAACCCAATCCCAGCAGGCTCCGCAAGGTCAGAGCACCGCGCCGATGAGCGGGCCGGGCATGGGCCAAGGCCCCGGTATGATGGGACAAGGCCAGGGGATGCACCAGGGTGGCCAGCGGGCTCAGACCATGCCCAAAGACCCGGCCTCACAGGCCTACATGCAAAGCATGCGCAAGATGAACCAGGACATGCGCGGCAAGCCCATGACCGGCAACGCCGACCAGGACTTCGCTCGCATGATGATCTCCCATCACCAGGGCGCCATCGACATGGCCCGCGTCGAACTCAAACACGGCGCCGACCCGACCCTCAAGGCCATGGCGCAAAAGATGATCGACGACCAGGCGAAGGAAATCCAGGAACTCCAGGACTGGCTGAAGCAGCACCCAGCCAAGACAGCCGGGAAGTAGGCGGAGCCGTTCCATGTCGGCGCAAGCTCATGCGGAGCGCCGGTGTAGTACGTGTTCCACCCCGGGTGGGGAAGGAACGGATGATGAATGGAATGGAAGGCATGGGCGATGCGATGGGCAGCATGGGCCTTATCGGGATCCTGCTGCTCGCGTTGGTCGTCCTGGGCATCGCCGCCCTTGTCAAGTACCTGCTGAAGTGAGGTCCGACATTAACCGAGATTAAGCAGCCCCGCCGCATGGAGCGGTATCCTGGCATCAGGCACGCACCGGAAGCGCGCAGGAGGCCGCCATGCCGAACCCCCAGTACATCCGCTGGTTTGCCGAACTCGGGCGCGAGGATGTCCCCTTGGTGGGCGGCAAGAACGCGTCGCTTGGCGAATTGTACCGGCATCTGGCCAGCGCCGGTGTGGCGGTCCCCAACGGGTTCGCCCTCACGGCCGAGGCCTTCCGGGACGCGCTCACGGCGGCGGGCGTGTGGGACGAACTGCATGGCCTGCTCGACGGGCTCGGGAAGGACGATGTCGCGCGTCTGGCCTGTGCCGGAGTGCGCGCCCGCGAGCTCGTGTATGCCGCGGGCATCACCCCGGCGGCCGAAGCGGAACTGCGCGAGGCGTACTGGTCGCTGCACGCCGAGTACGGCCCCGACCTCACGGTCGCGGTGCGCAGTTCGGCCACGGCGGAGGACCTGCCCACGGCCAGCTTCGCCGGCCAGCACGAAACCTACCTGAACGTCGCCGGCGAGGCGGTGCTGGTGGATGCGGTCCGGCGCTGCCAAGCCTCGCTGTTCACCGACCGCGCCATCGCCTACCGCATCGACCAGGGGTTTGACCACTTCAAGGTCGCGCTGTCGGTGGGGGTGCAGAAGATGGTGCGGGCCGATCTCGCGGCGGCCGGCGTGATGTTCTCCATCGACACCGAGACCGGCTTCCGCGACGCCGTGTTCATCACGGGCGCCTACGGGCTCGGCGAGACCGTGGTCCAGGGCACCGTCGATCCGGACGAGTTCTACGTCCACAAGCCCACCTACCGGCTGGGGCATCGCGCCGTGCTGCGCCGCCGGCTCGGCGACAAGCAGATCAGGATGGTCTACCGGCCGGGCCACAGCCGCGACACGACACGGGTCGTCCCCACCCCTGATGCGGAGCGCGCGGATTTCTGCCTGACCGACGCGGAAGTGCTGCGGTTGGCCGGCTACGCCATTGCCATCGAGGAGCATTACGGCCAGCCGATGGACATGGAATGGGCGAAGGACGGTCTCGACGGGTGCCTGTACATCATCCAGGCCCGGCCGGAAACTGTGGCGTCGCGGCGGAGGACGCTGGAGCTGGAAACCTTCGTGCCGGAGGGAAAGGGGGTGCTGCTGATCACCGGGCGCGCGGTGGGCGCCCGCATGGCTGGCGGGCCGGTGCGGATCGTCAAGGACGCACGCCATCTCTCAAGCTTCCGGCCGGGCGAAGTGCTGGTTGCCGACACCACGACGCCGGACTGGGAGCCGGTGATGAAGACGGCGGCGGCCATCGTCACCAACCGCGGCGGCCGCACCTGCCACGCCGCCATTGTGGCGCGCGAGCTCGGCATCCCGGCCGTGGTCGGAACCGAGCGCGCCACCGCGGTTCTGCGCGACGGGTGCACCGTCACCGTGTCCTGCGCGGAGGGCGACACCGGCCGGGTCTACGACGGCACCGTGCCGTTCCGGGTGGAGCGCGTCGACCTCGGCAGCCTACCGCGGCCGCAGACCCGCATCATGGTCAACCTCGGCAATCCCGACCAAGCGTTCCAGACCGCCGCCTTGCCGGTCGACGGCGTTGGGCTGGCGCGCATGGAATTCATCATCAGCGAGGCCATCAAAGTCCATCCCATGGCACTGCTGCACCCCGAACGGGTTGCCGATCCGGCGGAACGCGACCGCATCGCGGCGCTGACCCGTCACAGCCAGAGCGGGGCCGCCTACTTCGAACAGCTCCTGTCCGAAGGCATCGGCACCATCGCCGCGGCGTTCTACCCCCGCCCCGTGATCGTCCGGCTCTCGGACTTCAAGACCAACGAATATGCCGCACTGCTCGGCGGGCCCTGGTTTGAGCCGGACGAGGAGAACCCCATGCTGGGGTTCCGGGGCGCCGCGCGCTACGCGCACCCGGCCTACGAGGAGGGCTTCGCGCTGGAATGCCGGGCGCTGGCGCGCGTGCGGGGCGCCATGGGGCTCGACAACGTCAAGGTGATGGT
>JAEYOB010000502.1 GCA_023412175.1 Pseudomonadota bacterium
CACCTTGACGCGCATTTCCAGGCTGGCCTCAAACCGCGAGCGGCCGCCGGTCGGGTCGGCGGCGCGGGCGCGCGGCCCCGCCTTCTGGAAGCCGTAGCCGCGCACCGAGCCGCCGCCGCCCGCGTAGAACCGCCGGTCCGGCGGGATGGAGTCCAGCCCGGCGCCGACGATGCTGCCCAGCCCCAGCCGCACCGCGCCGACGTAGCGGCCGTCGCCGCTGAAATCGTAGTAGGTCGATCCGTTCAGGGTGGTCGCCAGGAAGCGCGCCTGCGGCTCGCTGCCTCCCACCGGGATCCAGGGGGTCACCGTGGCGCCCAGCCGGAAGCCGCGCACCGGGTTCAGCAGATTGTCCGTGCCGTCGTAGGTGGCGGTCAGCGGCAGGCCGACCAGCGAAACCTGATAGGTCCGGTCGGTGTTGCGGACGCGCCCGCGCTCCGACGTGACGCCGGCGGAAACCTTGAGCTGGTCGGATATCTGCCGCTCCACCGCGGCGGTGACGATACCGGCGACGCGCTCATAGGCCGGCGGGTTGTCCGCGACCATCGAGAAGTCCAGCAACAGCGACTGCTTCGGCCGCAGGAAGTCCGGCTTGCGGAAATTGACGCCGAAGCGCAGGTCGGGCAGGCCCAGTGTGCCCGAACTGCTGCTCTCTCCGGCCAGCCGCCCGACTTCCAGGCTGAGGCGGAGCTGTTCCGCCCCGCCGAACAGGTTGCGGTGCCCCCAGTAGACATTGCCGCCAACCCCCTCGGTGGTGGAGTAGGCGATGCCGGCGCCGATAACGTGCCGCTTGCGCTCGGCCAGGGTGACGGTGAGCGGCGTCACGCCGTCCGGCCCCGGCTGGTCGGCGAGCTGCACGCGCACCGTGTCGAAGACGCCGAGTTGCGCAATGTCCGTCCGTGCCCGGTCGATCAGCGCCGGGTCGTAACGCTGCCCCGAAGCCCACGGCAGGCGGCCGCGCACCAGATCCTCGTCCACCTTCTCCAGCCCCTCGATGCGGGCGGCGCCGAAGCGGGTGAGCGGCCCCGGATCGACGGTGAAGGTGACGTCCATGCTGCGGTCGGAATGGTCCACCACGGCGCGCCGGTCGGTCACCTTGGCGAAGGCGTAGCCACGCCCGACCAGCATCGAGACCACCCGTGACTGCGCGTCCACCACCTGCGGCGCGCGGGCGCGCTCGCCTGCCGCAAGGCCGAGATCCAGCGGCGTGATAGGCTCGCCCGGCAACGCCCCGCCGGACCCGGTCCGTACCGTGATGGTCTTGAAGCCGTAGGGCGGCCCCGGCTCCACCGCGATGGTCACGCGGGCCGGCTGCCTCTCGGCGTCGATGCGGATGTCCAGGCGGCCGTCATAGTAGCCGGCGGAGCGCAGCGCCGTGTCCAGCCGGTCGCGGTCGGCGTCGGCGCGCCACTCCAGCCCGATGACGGAGGGCGGCGGATCGTCCTTCAGTCCGAACAGGGAGGAGGAGTCGCGCAGCAGGTCGCGCAGCGCATCCTCGCCCTCCAGTCCGGTCAGTTCGACCTCGTAGGGGACCTTGGGCCCTTCGGCGGCCGGGGCTTCGGGCGCAGTGGCCGGGGGGGCCGCATCGTCCTGTGCGAGCGCGGCGGGCGGGGCCAGCAGGAGGGCCAGCGCGAGGAGCGGGCGGGTGGCGGGAAGGAAAGCGCGAGTCATCGTCCGTGCGGGTCGTGGCAGCCTGGAAATCCGCAGCCGCGGCCGGGATTTCAAGGTCAGACCCTGCACCGCGACGCTGAAGCTTACCTTTTCCATAGGCGGGCGTCATAGCGTTGCGTCATAACAGAGTCATGTGCAGGCAGCGGATCGGGCCTTGCCCCGGCGCCTCGAATCATTATATTGCAGCGCAAAGACAACCCCACCCGGCGGCGCCCCCCAGGAATTCCTGGCGGGCTGTTTTGTTTTGGGCATACCGCCCGCAACGAAGGGCGCCGGCCGACCCGAGCACGGACACGCATGAACCTTCGAAACGTCGCGATCATTGCCCACGTCGACCACGGCAAGACCACGCTGGTGGACCAGCTGCTGAAGCAGTCCGGCACCTTCCGCGAAAACCAGCAGGTGGCCGAACGCGCCATGGACTCCAACGACCTGGAGCGCGAGCGCGGCATTACCATCCTCGCCAAGTGCACGTCGGTCCTGTGGAACGATCTGCGCATCAACATCGTGGACACGCCCGGCCACGCCGACTTCGGCGGCGAGGTGGAGCGCATCCTTTCCATGGTCGATGGCGTGGTGCTGCTGTGCGACGCGGCGGAAGGGCCGCTGCCGCAGACCAAGTTCGTGCTCGGCAAGGCGCTGCGCCTCGGCCTGCGCCCGATGGTCGTCGTCAACAAGGTGGACCGCCCCGACGCCCGCGCCCACGAGGTGCACGACGAGGTGTTCGACCTCTTCGCCTCGCTGGACGCGTCGAACGAGCAGCTCGACTTCCCGACGCTGTTCGCCTCCGGCCGCAACGGCTGGGCGACCACCGATCTGGAGAACGGCGCGCGCGACAGCCTGAACCCGCTGTTCGAGCTGATCCGCGACCACGTGCCGCCGCCGCACCACGTCGGCAGCGAGGACGAGCCGTTCAGCATGCTCGCCACCACGCTGGAGGCGAACCCGTACCTGGGCCGCATCCTGACCGGCCGCATCCAGTCGGGCAAGGTGAAGCCCAACATGGCGGTCAAGGCGCTGAACCGCGACGGCAAGCTGATCGAGCAGGGCCGCATCTCCAAGGTGCTGGCCTTCCGCGGCCTTGAGCGCGTCCCGGTGGACGAGGCGGTCGCCGGCGACATCGTCGCGCTGGCCGGCCTGTCGCAGACCACCGTCGCCGAAACCATCTGCGACCCGGCCGTCGCCGAGCCGCTGGCCGCCCAGCCGATCGACCCGCCGACGCTGGCCATGACCTTCTCGGTCAACGACAGCCCGTTGGCCGGCCGCGAGGGCGACAAGGTCACCAGTCGCATGATCCGCGACCGCCTGTACCGCGAGTCGGAAGGCAATGTGGCCCTTCAGGTGCGCGACACCGAGGGCGGCGACGCCTTCGAGGTGGCGGGCCGCGGCGAGTTGCAGCTCGGCATCCTGATCGAGACCATGCGCCGCGAGGGCTACGAGCTGTCGATCAGCCGCCCGCGCGTGCTGTTCCAGACGGACCCGCTGAACGGCCAACGGCTGGAGCCGATCGAGGAAGTGGTCATCGACGTGGACGAGGAGTTCTCGGGCGCCGTCGTCAACAAGCTGGCCGAGCGCAAGGCCGACCTGATCGAGATGCGCCCGTCCGGCGGCGGCAAGACCCGCCTGGTGTTCCACGCCCCGTCGCGCGGCCTGATCGGCTACATCGGCGAGTTCCTGACCGACACCCGCGGCACCGGCGTCATGAACCGCCTGTTCCACGGCTACGCCCCCTACAAGGGCACCATCGCGGCGCGGCGCACCGGCGTGCTGATCTCCAACTCCGACGGCACCGCGGTGGCCTACGCCCTGTGGAACCTGGAGGACCGCGGTCCGATGCTGATCGATCCGGGCGTGCCGGTCTATCAGGGCATGATCATCGGCGAGCACACCCGCGGCAACGACCTCGAGGTCAACGTCATCAAGGGCAAGCAGCTCACCAACATCCGCACGACCAGCAAGGACGAGGCGGTGCGCCTCACCCCGCCGATCCAGATGACGCTGGAGCGCGCGCTGTCCTACATCGGCGACGACGAGCTGGTCGAGGTGACGCCGAAGTCGATCCGCTTGCGCAAGCGCTACCTGGACCCGAACGAGCGCAAGCGCCATTCGCGCGCGGCGGCCGAGGGCTGAGGTCACGTTGCGCTGAGGTCACGGCGCGTCGAAGCCCCCCTTCCCCGCCGGGAAGGGGGGCTTTCTATTGCTCCAGAGCCGGGCCAAGTTCTTCGTCCTCGCGCCTCATGCGGTCCTGGAGGCGGGCCATGACGGCCCGCGTCTCGAAGCGGAACGTATGGAAGCGCGCGGCGATCGTCGACACGCTCGACCACGCGGCGAAGTACTGGTCGCACACCGCGTGCAGCCCGCTCAGCTCACCCTGCAGCTCGGCCGCCGCGGCGCGCACGCGGGCGTCGCCGTGCTCCAGCAGCCTCGGGTAGAGGACCCGGTCCTCCAGCGCGAGGTGATCGTCCAGCTTCGACGACAGCTCGTTCAGCACGGCCCGGATGTCGAAGGTCCGGCTGACCGCATCCTGGTCGCGCAACAGCTCCGACAGGGTGTTGATGGTCGCCGCGATCTCGCCGTGCTGACGGCGATAGGCGTGAACCGCGTTCATGTGCCGCCTCCTCCCGAGAATCGATTTTATCTTGTGGGCGGACCATCAGCGTATCAGCGCCGACGGTCCGCCGCACAGGCGGCAGAATCGCACACCTCCTTCGGGAGTAGCCGGAAGGTGGATGTCAGTCCCGCCCGCCCGACCGCTTGACCTCGGGCCGTTCGCCCAACTCGTCGAACTTCTCCTGCACGGGCTTTTCGGTGTCGCCGGCGGCCTTGCCGGTCTTGTGGACCAGTTCGTCCTCGATCCGCTGGGCGGTCTCCGACGGCGCGTCGGTCTCGTGCTTTCCGACCATGACTGCCTCCTCCTCCGTGATGATGGATACCCCTACAACAGCCGCGCCCGTGCCGGCGTCGCGATCCTCTGATTTCGACGGCACAGAAGCGTGCTTCGGACGTTCACCTCCTGAGACAAAACGGGCTGGAATAGCCGCCATGAAATTCCCGTTTATGGTGGCGATGGTTGCGCCGAACCGGAAAGTGTATAAAATGCTCGACCGTTTCCCAAAGGAACCGGTCGAAGAAACGCGCGCCGAAAGCGTCGCGTACCGATTCAGCAACCATTACGTGCCTGGTTCGGTCTGAAGTCGAGCGATTGCGGTCCGGTTTTTGTCCGTATCGTTGCAGTGGCTTCGGATGGCACTGGACTGCGACCGGGACAACCGAGCTGGACCGGACGGATAGGTGCGGGGAACGAACGAAACCGATGCGCAAGAGAGCGATTGCGGTCCTGATCCTGGTGATCCTCGGCAATATCGGGGCGTGGGCGCTGTGGAACCGCCCCGTGGCGGAGCGCTCCTGGGGCGGCGCCATTACCGGCGTCGGCTATACGCCGTTCCACCCGGACAAGAGCCCGACCAAGGGCGACCGCGCCAGCGCGGAGGACATCGAGAAGGATCTCGCGGCGCTGGAAAGCTCCGTGAAGGGCGTCCGCATCTACTCGACCACCGACGGGTCGGAGCAGGTGGCCCCGCTGGCCCGCAAGCACGGCCTGCCGGTGACGGCCGGCGCCTGGATCCAGGGCAAGCCCGAGATCGACGAGCCGGAAATCGCGGGTCTGGTCAAGCTGACGCGCGACAACAACAACGTGCGCCGTGTGCTGGTCGGCAACGAGGCGATCCTGCGCACCGACATCACGGTCCCACAGGCCATCGACTACATCAAGCGCGTCAAGAAGAAGGTCAACGTGCCGGTCTCCACCGCGGAGCCGTGGCACGTCTGGCTGTCGCACCCCGAACTGGTCGAGGCGGTGGACTTCCTGGCCGTGCACCTGCTGCCCTATTGGGAAGGCGTGCCGGTGGACGAGGCGGTCAACTACGCCATGTTCCGGTACAACGAGCTGAAGACCAAGTACCCGAACAAGCACATCCTCATCGCGGAGATCGGCTGGCCGGCCGATGGCCCGTGGCGCCGCGGCTCCGAGGCATCCCAGGTCAACCAGGCCAAGTTCATCCGCAACTTCCTGAACATCGCCGCGCAGAACCGCCTCGACTACTTCATCATGGAGGCGTTCGACCAGCCCTGGAAGCGCGAGATCGAAGGCACCGCCGGCACCTCCTGGGGCCTGTGGGATGCGTGGCGCCAGCCCAAGTTCCCGATGATCGGCGAGGTGCAGGAGGTCAAGAACTGGCCGCAGATGTGCGCCATGTCGATCGCCGTCGCCTTCCTGCCGCTGGTGTTCTTCCTCAGCCGCCGCCGCGACCTGAAGGTCGGCGGCCTGCTGTTCTACGGCGCGCTGATCCAGTCCGTGGGCTCGGTGCTGGTGTTCACGGTGACCGCGGCGTCCGCCGCCGGCCTCGCCACCACCACCGAGATCGCCTGGGGCTTCCTGATCTTCTGCCAGCTCGTCCTGCTCTGCGTCATGCTGATCGACGGGCTGGAGCTGACCGAGGTCGTCTGGCAGGAGAAGTTCCGCCGCCGGTTCGAACCCTGCTCCGCCGCCCCGCTGCCGACCGCGCCCAAGGTGTCGATCCACGTGCCGTGCTACAACGAGCCGCCGCACATGGTCATCCAGACGCTGGACGCGCTGGCCCGCCTCGACTACCCGAACTTCGAGGTGCTGGTCCTCGACAACAACACCAAGGATCCCGAGGTGTGGAAGCCGGTCGAGCAGTACTGCCGGCAGCTCGGCCCCCGCTTCCGCTTCTTCCACCTGGACAACTGGCCGGGCTACAAGGCCGGCGCGCTCAACTTCGGCCTGACCGTGACGGCCGAGGACGCGCAGCACATCACCGTCATCGACAGCGACTACCAGGTGCACCCGGACTGGCTGAAGGCGACGATCCCGCACTTCAACCGGCCGGAGGTCGGCTTCGTGCAGTCGCCGCAGGACTACCGGGACTGGGAGCAGAACCTGTTCCAGCGGATGATCAACTGGGAATACGCCGGCTTCTTCCACATCGGCATGATCCAGCGCAACGAGCGCAACGCGATCATCCAGCACGGCACCATGACCATCATCCGCAAATCGGCCATGGACGCGGTCGGCCATTGGGGCGAGTGGTGCATCAC
>JAEYOB010000566.1 GCA_023412175.1 Pseudomonadota bacterium
AACTGGGCCTCGCCTTCGTGCCCGAGGAACGGCTGGGCCGCGGCGCTGTGCCGGAGCTGAGCCTGTCGGAGAACGCGCTGCTGTCCGGCTACGCGCGGGAGCCGCTGGTGCGCGGCGGCATGGTGCAGTTCGGCCGGTCGCGGTCCTATGCCGAGAAGATCATCGACCTGTTCAACGTGGTCACGCACGGGCACCGCGCCGAGGCGCGCTCGCTGTCCGGCGGCAACCTGCAGAAGTTCATCATCGGCCGCGAGATCCTGCAGAAGCCCAGGCTGCTGATCGTCGGCCAGCCGACCTGGGGCGTTGACGCGGGCGCCGCGGCGGCGATCCACCAGGCGCTCATCGACCTGGCGCGCAACGGCACGGCGGTGCTGGTGGTCAGCCAGGACCTGGACGAGCTGTTCGTGCTGTGCGACCGCATCTCGGTGCTGTTCCATGGCCGCCTGTCGCCGTCCACCCCGGCGCACCAGACCACGGTGGAGCAGATCGGCCTGCTGATGGGTGGTCTGTTCGGCGGTGCCGGAGACGAGGAGGATGTCGGCCGTGTGGCGTAAACTTACAGGGATCGCGGAGCGCCGCGCATGAGTCTCCTCCGTCTCGAACCCCGCGGGCAGTCTTCGCGGGCGATGGTGTACGTCACCCCGGTTCTGGCGGTGGCGCTTACGCTGGCCAGCGGCTTCCTTCTGTTCTGGGCGCTGGGCTTCGATCCGCTGAAGGCACTGCACGCCTTCTTCATCCAGCCGGTGTCCAGCCTGCGCGGCGTCGGCGAGCTGATCGTCAAGGCGACGCCGCTGGTGCTGTGCGGCGTCGGGCTCGCCATCGGTTTCCGCGCCAACGTCTGGAACATCGGCGCCGAGGGCCAGCTGACGCTGGGCGCCATCGTCGGTGGCGGAATTGGGCTGGCGTTCTACGGCGACGGCGGCTGGTGGGTGCTGCCGCTGATGGTCCTCGGCGGCATCCTCGGCGGCATGGCGTGGGCGGCGATTCCCGCGTGGCTGAAGTTGCGCTTCAACGCCAGCGAGATCCTCACCAGCCTGATGCTGACCTATGTGGCGCTGCTGCTGCTGAATTACCTGATCAACGGCCCGTACCGCGATCCGGACGGCTTCGCCTTCCCCGAATCGCGGATGTTCGAGCCGTACTCCACGCTGCCGCTGCTGATCCCCGGCACCCGCGTCCATCTCGGCTCGGTGTTTGCGCTGCTGGCGGTGGCCGGAGGCTGGGTGCTGATGAGCCGCACCTTCATCGGCTTCCAGATCCGCGTCATCGGCCTGACCCCGGCGGCGGCCGGCTACGCCGGCTTCAACGAGAAGCGCATCGTCTGGCTGGCGCTGCTGCTGTCGGGCGGTCTGGCCGGTCTGGCCGGTCTGGGCGAGGTGGCGGGGCCGATCGGGCAGATCACGCCGTCGGTCTCCCCCGGCTACGGCTTCACGGCGATCATCGTCGCCTTCCTCGGCCGCCTGCACCCGGTGGGCATCCTGCTGGCCGGTCTCCTCATGGCGCTCTCCTTCATCGGCGGCGAGGCGGCGCAGATCGCCCTCGGCCTGCCCAAGGCCATCACCGGGGTGTTCCAGGGCATGCTGCTGTTCTTCCTGCTCGCCAGCGACGTGCTGATCCGCTACCGCGTGCGCTTCGGTGCCCGCGTGTCCTCTGTCGGGGGGGCTGCCTGATGGAGTTCGTCGCCTTCCTCGGCCCCGTGCTGGCGGCCATGCTGACCGCCGCCACGCCCCTGCTGTTCGCGGCGCTGGGCGAACTGGTGGTGGAGAAGTCGGGCGTGCTGAACCTCGGCGTCGAGGGGATGATGCTGGCCGGCGCGGTGATCGGTTTCATCGCGGCGGTGACCACCGGCAGTTCGACCCTGGGCTTCCTCGCCGCGGCGTTCGCCGGTCTGGCGATGGGGGCGCTGTTCGGTCTGCTGACGCTGGGCCTGCTCGCCAACCAGGTGGCGACCGGGCTGGCGCTGACCCTGTTCGGAGTTGGCCTCTCGGCGCTGGTCGGGCAGGGCTATGTCGGCCGTCCCATCGCCGATGTGCCGGAGCTGTACATTCCCGGCCTCACCGACCTGCCGGTGATCGGGCCGGCGCTGTTCGGGCAGGACGCGCTGGTCTATCTGGCCCTGGCCATGGTGCCGGCGGTGCACTGGTTCCTGTTCTCGACTCGCGCCGGGCTGGTCCTGCGCGCCGTCGGCGAGAATCACGCGGCGGCCCACGCGCTGGGCTACAAGGTGGTGCGCATCCGCTTCCTGGCGGTGCTGTTCGGCGGCGCCATGAGTGGCATGGCCGGCGCCTACCTGTCGCTGGACTACACCCCGATGTGGGCCGAGAACATGACCGCGGGGCGCGGCTGGATCGCGCTGGCGCTGGTGGTCTTCGCCACCTGGAAGCCGGGCCGCGTGCTGCTGGGCGCGTGGCTGTTCGGCGGCGTGACCATCGCGCAGCTGCACGTGCAGGGCCATGGCTTCGCGGTGCCGCCGCAGCTCTTGTCGATGCTGCCGTATGTGGCTACCGTCCTGGTTCTGGTGGCGATCTCGCGGGACGTCGCCCGCATCCGGCTGAACGCGCCAGCCTGCCTCGGCAAGGTGTTCCACCCCGACGGTTGAGCGGCCGGTCGATCAATGACCTAACAGGGAGCACTCACGTGAACAGAAGAACCATGGGCAAGGCCCTCCTGAGCCTCGCGGGCGCCGCGGTGGCGCTGGCGGTGGGTGCCGGCGGGGCGATGGCGCAGGACAAGCTGAAGGTCGGCTTCGTCTACGTCGGCCCGATCAGCGACCACGGCTATTCCTATCAGCACGACCAGGGCCGCCTCGCGGTCGAGAAGGAACTGGGGTCGAAGGTCTCCACGACCTACGTCGAGAACGTGCCGGAGGGCGCCGACGCCGAGCGCGTCATCGAGCAGCTGGCGGCCCAGGGCCACAAGCTGATCTTCACCACCTCGTTCGGTTTCATGAACCCGACCCTGAAGGTGGCGCAGCGCTTCCCCGACGTGAAATTCGAGCACGCCACGGGCTACAAGCGCTCGGCCAACGTCGCCACCTACTCGGCCCGCTTCTACGAGGCGCGCACGGTGATCGGTCAGGTCGCCGGCAAGATGACCAAGTCGAACATCATCGGCTACGTCGCCTCCTTCCCGATTCCCGAGGTGGTCAGCGGCATCAACGCCATGACGCTCGCCCTGCGCGAGGTCAACCCGAAGGCCGAGGTGCGCGTGGTGTGGGTGAACTCCTGGTACGACCCGCCGAAGGAGGCCGAGGCCGCCAAGGCGCTGATCGACCAGGGCGCCGACATCATCGTCCAGCACACCGACAGCCCGGCGCCGATCCAGGCCGCCGAGGAGCGCGGCCTGTGGGCGTTCGGCCAGTCGTCGGACATGACCCGCTTCGGCCCGAAGGCGCACCTGACCGCCATCGTCGACGACTGGAGCGGCTACTACATCGACCGCACCAAGGCGGTGCTGGACGGCACCTGGAAGTCCGGTGACACCTGGGGCGGCTTCAAGGACAAGATGCTGTACCTCGCCCCCTAC
>JAEYOB010000570.1 GCA_023412175.1 Pseudomonadota bacterium
CATCGGGACCGGCACCCCCCGCCAGAGGAAGTGGCGATGGAAACATTTACGACACTGGTCATGGCCGGGCTGGCCAATGGCAGTCTTTATGCGCTGGTGGCGCTGGGCCTGGTTCTGATCTACAGAACACAGGACCTCGTGAACTTTGCTCATGGCGAAGTTCTGATGATCGGCGGCTTCGTCGGGTACACCGCCTTTCAGGTGGCGGGCTTCAGCTACCCGCTGGCCCTCGTGGTCGCGATCGTCTCCTGCGGTCTGCTGGGCGCGCTTATTGAACGCATGATTCTGCGGCCGGTCGCCCACCACCACCACATTACCCTGGCGATGGCCACGGTCGGCCTGTCCTTCGCTCTGAAAGGTGCGGCCCGCCTGCCCTTCGGATCGGACATCTACACCTTTCCGCCCATGTTCGCCGACGTGCAGTCGATCACCGTCGCCGGCGTGGTCATCACCACCCAGAGCCTAGTGACAATCGTCGCGGCGCTGGTGCTGGGCAGCCTTCTCTTCCTGTTCTTCCGCTCGACCACGCTGGGCAAGCAGATGCGCGCCACCCAGCAGAACCCGACCGGCGCCCGGCTGGTCGGCATCAACACCGGACGGGTCTTCTCGATCACCTGGGCGCTCGCCTCGGCGGCCGGTGCCGCAGCCGGCGTGCTCGCCGCCCCGATGACCCTGCTCTACCCCGACGTCGGTTCGAACTTCCTGCTCAAGGGGTTCGCCGCGGCCGTGCTCGGCGGCTTCAACAGCGTCCATGGGGCCATCGTCGGCGGCCTGATGATCGGCGTCATCGAGATGGTCTTCGGCGGCTACATCTCGACCGCCTTCCAGCACATCTCGGCCTTCGTCGTGATCATGATCGTTCTCTTCGTTCGTCCAAACGGGCTGTTCGGGCGCACGCAGGTCAAGCGGGTGTGATGAGCATGATTAAAGAACTGACCTGGAAACTCGGCGGCTTTGCAATCCTCGTCGCGCTGATCGCCCTCCCCTTCGCCACCAACCCTTACGCCCAATACATCATCAACCTGGCGCTGGTGAACGTGGTCATCACCATCGGCCTCAACGTCCTGCTGGGTTATGCCGGCCAGTTCGCCTTCGCCCACGCCGCCCTGATGGGCATCGGGGCCTACACCACGGCGCTGCTTGGCTATTGGCTGGACCTGTCCTTCTGGATCGCCCTGCCGGTATCCGGCGTGGTGGCGATGCTGATCGGGTCGCTGGGAGCACTGCCGGCCATGCGCATGAAGAGCGTCTATCTGGCGCTGGTGACGCTGGCGTTCGCCGAGTTCGCGGTCTGGGTCCTGACCCACTGGAAGAGCCTGACGCTCGGCACGGACGGCGTGGCGGTGAATTCCCCCTCGCTGTTCGGCCATATGATCGCCGGCGACACCAATGTCTATTACGTGCTGCTGGTCATCACCATCGCGCTCTATCTGGCAGCCAAGCTCATCGTGTCATCGCGGCTGGGCCGCGCCATGGTGGCGGTGCGCGAGAATGAGATCGTCGCCCAGTGCAGCGGCATCGACGTGCCGCGCACCAAAGCCTTCGCCTTCGCCTTCAGCGCTTTCTACGCCGGCATCGGCGGCGCCATGTTCGCCCTGACCCTCGGCTTCATCGTGCCGGAAGGCTTCGGCATGCCGCTGCTGGTCATCCAGTTCTCCATGGTGGTGATCGGCGGTCTCGGCAGCCTGTTCGGTTCGATCATCGGCGCCGTCGTGCTGACCGGTCTGCCGGAACTGCTGCGTGATTTCCAGGCGCTGCAGGAAATCATCTATGGGGTGATGCTGGTCGTCTTCGTCCTGCTGATGCCCAAGGGCGTTGCCGGTCTTGCCAAGCGCCTCGGCCTGCTCCCCGAAGAGCTGCTGGTTCGCGCCTCCGCTCTCAGGAGCCTGCGCCGGGACCCCGCCGCGGCTCCCAAATCCACCATCTCCAAATCCGTTGCCTCCAAACCGGCCGTTCAGGGGAGGATGCCATGAGCGCACCGCTGCTCGACGTCAAGAATGTCTCCGTCCGGTTCGGCGGCCTGCTCGCGGTCAACGCGGCCAGCCTCGATATCAAGAAGGGCGAGATCCACGGCGTGATCGGCCCGAACAGTGCCGGCAAATCCACTCTCTTCAACGCCATCACCGGCCTGGTGACGGCCAGCGAGGGCGAGGTCATCCTCGACGGCGAGAACCTGACCGCCCTGCCCGCCCACCTGCGGGCCGCCCACGGCATGCGCCGCACCTTCCAGTCGGTCCAGCTTCTGCCGGAACTGACGGTGCTGGAGAACGTGCTGATCGGCCTGCATCAGACCATCGACGAAGGCCCGTTGTTCGGGTTGTTCGGCCAGGCACGCACCGCCTTCGACGAGAAGGCGGCGGTGGAACGGGTGCGCGAGACGCTGGCCTTCCTCGGCATCGGGCACACCCTGCTGAAGCGCCCGCCCGAACTGAGCTTTGCCGAGCAGCGCTATGTCGAAGTCGCCCGCGCCCTGGCCACCCGCCCCAAGCTGCTGCTGCTGGACGAGCCGGTCGCCGGCCTCAGCCCCCACGAGGTCGAGAACTTCAAGGCTCTGGTGGTCCGGCTGCGCGACGAGTGGGGCATGACGGTGATGCTGGTCGAGCACGTCCTGTCGGTCGTCTTCGGCATTTCCGACCGCGTGACGGTGCTGGTCCATGGCGCCGTGATCGCCAGCGGCCTGCCGGACGCCATCGCCCGCAACGAAGCGGTCCGCGCCGCTTACCTGGGAGACGAGGCCCATGCTTGAGATTCGTGGACTTCGCGCCGGCTATGGTGCGCTCAACGTCCTGCATGGCCTGAATTTCGAGGTCCGCAAGGGCGAGGCGGTCTCGCTTCTCGGCGGCAACGGCGCCGGCAAGACAACCACGCTGAAGACGGTGGTCGGGCTGCTGCGCGGCACCGGCGGCGACGTTCTGCTGGACGGCAAATCGATCCTCAACCAGCCGCCGCACGCCATCTTCGCGGCGGGCATCGCGCTGGTTCCCCAGGGGCGGGAGATCTTCCCCGATATGACCGTCGCGGAGAATCTCGAACTCGGGGCGCTGGCCACCAGACTCGGCACGGACGAGCGCCAGCGTACCATGGACGAGATCTTCCAGATCTTCCCGCGCCTGAAAGAGCGCATGCAGCAGCAGGCCGGCACCCTGTCGGGAGGCGAACAGCAGATGCTGGCCCTCGGCCGCGCGCTGATGTCGCGCCCGCGCGTCCTTCTGATGGACGAGCCGACCTCGGGCATCGCCCCGCTCGTCGTGCAGGAATTGACCCGCATCCTTCGCCAACTGAATCAAGCCGGACAGACGCTCCTGCTCGTCGAGCAGAATGTGCGCATGGCACTCGCGGTCTCCGAGCGCGCCTACATGCTGCGCAACGGCCAGATCGTTCGCGAGATGAAATCGGCAGACGTCGAAAACACCGAGGCTCTTTTCGAGGAATTCATCGGCTGACCGGATCCTCGAACAGCCCGACGCCAAAACCACTGCTCAGCGAGCTTACGCCATACGAGTGAAACAGGAGGCTGCATGTTTTCCCCGCACCCTAATCCGGAAGAGCTTCTGACCCCACGCCCGGAACAGGTCTTTTTCGAAGACCCCGCGATTGACCGCGCCATGGCGATCGTGATGGCCCTGGCCAGCGAGGTCTATGTGCTGCGCGACCGTGTCTTCGCCATGGAGCAGCAGCTGGCCGCCAAGGGGACGCTGGACGTCGCCGCCCTCGACGCCGAACCGACCGGCGAGGAGCGCCTCGCCCGCGCTGCCGACCGCGCCGACTTCGTCGCCCACATCATGCATTCCGCAATCGGCCTCCAGTTCTCCAAGGGAGCCAAGGCATGAGCAACCACGCCGAATACAAGTCGACGCTGAGCCCGCGCAGCTTCGTCGCCGGGCAGGACTTCATCACCGCCTGCAAGGTCTATTGGCACAAGGATCTGTTCCCGGCCGTCCGCGAGGATTTCGAACGCCGCGCCGGTCTCAGCGCCAAGCCGGCCGAAACCGTCGAAGAGATCGCCGCGCTGATGGAGGACAGCCTCGTCTACCGGTACTTCAGCTGGTTCGAGCGCCACCTGCAGCGCTACAAGTACTCGGGCCGCTACGGCCTGATCGAGTGGTACAAGCAGAATCGGGAGTCCTACAACCCGCTGCTGGCCGAGGCTCCGGAGGAACAGCTCGCGCTGCGCCCCGACCTCGAAATGCCGAAATACTACGCCAACTGCGACATCCACCAGCATCCGGGCGGCGTCTGGTCGGACGAGATGGGCGGCCTGATCTATGAGCGCGCCGCCAGCACCACCACGCCGCTGGCCGGTGGCAAGCACGCCAACATGCACGACAAGTTCGTGGACATCGTCGCCGGCTACGTCCAGAACCCCGCCAAGGTCCTCGACATGGCCTGCGGCTTCGGCAAGACGACCCAGCCGCTGTACGAGCGTTTCAAGGACGCCGAGGTCACCGGTGTCGATCTCTCGGCCCCCTGCCTGAAGGTCGCCGCCCTGCGCGCCAAGCAGGCCGGCGCGGCGAACGCCAGGTTCGTCCAGGCCGATGTCGCCGCCACCGGCTTCGACGACGCCAGCTTCGATCTGGTCGCCTCGTCGATGCTGCTGCACGAGATGCCGCCGCCGCACATCGAGAAGACCCTGGCCGAGGCGGCCCGCGTCCTCAAGCCGGGCGGCGAGATGATCCATCTCGACTTCTACCATTTCATGACGCCCTTCCACCGCTTCATCCACTACACGCACGGCCGCCGCAACAACGAGCCGTTCATGGAGCCGCTGGCCGAGATGGACCTGCCGAAGACGCTGAGCGAGCTCGGCTTCACCGACATCACCATCGAGCCCTTCGCCGAGGAAGAGGGCGTCCTGTTGCCCGAATTCCGCACCTGGCGCTTCCCCTGGACGGTGATCCGCGCCAAGCGCGCCGCCTGCCCGGCCGGGGTCGGGGGGGGGTCGCCCCGCCGGCCCCCGGATCTCCCCTTGCCCCTCGACACGTCGCCCGCCGCCTCAGTGCCGCCGCCAGATGAGACGCCTTCCATGACGACTGAGTTCACCGCCGATGGCCTGCGCCGGATTCGCCGGGGGTTCGTGGACATCACCGACGGGCAGATCCACCACCGCAGTTGCGGCGCCGGCGCGGCCACACCGCTGGTCATGCTTCATGGTTCACCGGGTTCCTCCTTCAGCCTGGTGCCGACCATGCTGCACCTGGGGGAGAAGCGCCGGGTCATCGCGCCCGACCATCCCGGCAACGGCGATTCCACCCCGCCGGCCGTTGAGAACCCATCCATTCCCGATTATGCGGCTGCCCACGTCGCCGCACTGGACGCGCTCGGCTTGGAGCGCTTCGACCTTTACGGCTATCACACCGGCGCCAGCATCGCGGTCGAGATCGCGCTGACCCACCCCGGCCGCGTGCGTCGCCTGATCCTCGACGGCCCGTCGCTGTTCACCGCCGAGGAACGCGACCGCCTGTTCCGCCAGGACCACGCCCCGGCCATCCCTCTGTCGCTGGACGGTTCGCACCTGACCACCGTGTGGTCCATGGTTCGCGACGCCCATGTCTTCTGGCCCTGGTGGAACCGCACCGCCGACGGCATCCGCGGCCGCGGCCTGCCCTCCGCCGATTTCCTCCACGGCGAGGCGGTCGAGGTGCTGAAGGCGGTCGGCAGCTATCATCTGACTTATCGCGCCGCGCTCGGCTTCGACAAGCGCTCGCGCCTGCCGCGCCTAGCCTTGCCGGTGCTGGTGAGCGCCGGCCCGCGCGACCAGAATTTCAAGGCGCTGCACCCGGTCGCGGCGATGATCCCCGGCGCCCGCGCCGTCGAAATTCCCGGCCTCGACGACGAAGCGGCCGTCGCCGCCTCGGCCGCAATCTTCGACGACTTCCTGTCGGCCTGAGCGATGCCCGCCGGACACCCGGCACGCAATTGGAAGTCAACACACGCACGGGCGCCTTCACCAGCACGGCGCCAGATCACGAAGGACAAGAACATGGCTACGCTGACGCTTGCAGCGGATGAAATCGTACGGTCGTTGTGCGCCATCGTCGGCAACGACGCGGTGCTCACCTCGGAGAAGGACCGCCGGTACTTTGCCATGGACTTTTCGGAGACCGAGGTCGAGTTGCCGATCGCGGTGGTCAAACCGACGAGCGCCGAGCAGGTCGCCGAGATCGTCCGGCTGGCCGCCGCCAACGGGGTGGCCGTCACCGCCCGCGGCGGCGGCATGTCCTACACGCGCGGCCATGTCCCGGTGCGTCCCGAAACCATCATCATCGACGTCACCGGCCTCAACCGCATCATCGAGATCAACCTGACCGACCGCTATGTCACGCTGGAGCCGGGCGTGCGCTGGTGCGATCTGCGCGAGGCGCTGCGCCGGACCGGCATGCGCGTTCCCTACCTCGGCACGCTGTCGGGCAGCATTGCCACCATCGGCGGCGGCCTGTCGCAGAACGCCACCGGAACCGGCCGCATGACCCTGGCCGAGCATGTCCTGGGGCTTGAGGTCGTGACCGGCGACGGCAGCATCGTCACCACCGGGTCGGGAGCCATCGCCGGCACGGCCCCCTTCTACCGCTATTTCGGCCCCGACCTCAGCGGCCTGTTCCTGTGCGATTCCGGCGCCTTCGGCATCAAGACCAAGGCCACGCTGCTGCTGGAACCGCGCCCGCGCGTCGCGTTCCGCACCTTCACCTTCGACAGCCACCTCGACCTGATCGCCGCCCAGGTCGAGTTCGGCAAGTCGGGGCTCGTCACCGAGTGCTTCGGCTTCGACGGCTATTATCTGGCCGATCTGGCCAAGAGCCCGAAGCCGCCGCCCGGCCAGATGAAAGCGATGATCTCGAACTTCCTGGCCGACAACCCGAACAAGTTCTGGGCGGTGCGCAACCTGCTGCGGGCCTGGCACCCGACCGGTCTCGGCTTCTTCGCCGGCAAGCCCAACGCCGTCTACACGATCACCGAGGCGCACAGCCAGGGCGCGGCGGAGAGCATGGCCCGCAAGGTCGAGAAGATCGCCCGCCGGCTCGGCGGCAAGACGCTGCCGACCGCCATTCCGATGGGGCTGCGCTACGGTCCCTGGCTGAACGTCGGCGACATCATCGCCACCCCCAAGGGCGAGGTGAATTTCCCGGTCAACGCCAAGTTCCCGGCCTCCCGGGCGGTGCCGGCGATGAAGGCCTTCGACGCCTTCCTTGCCGAGAACAAGGCGTTCATGGACAGGCACGGCATCCGCGTGGTGTGCAACTACCTGATGCACGGCCATTTCTGGGGTCTTGAGGTGGTCATCTACTGGAAGCGCCCGTTGAGCGTCTACCGCGCCGCCTTCGCCTCGGACGCCCGCAAGAAATTCTACGAGAACATCCCCGACAACCCGGAGGCGACCGCCGCCGCCATCGACCTGCGGCAGCGCACCGCCCTGCTGTTCCGCGGCCTCGGCTCGATGCATGTCCAGGTCGCCAAGGCCTATCCCTATCTGGAACACATGTCGCCGGGTACCCGCCGCCTGATCGAGGGCATCAAGGACGTGACCGACCCCGGAGGCATCATCAATCCCGGCGCCCTGGGGTTGGGCAACCCGTAATGACACCCCTTCCCCACCAGGCATGGGCCGGCCGGCGCGTCGCCGTCAGCGGCGCCGGCGGCGGCATCGGACGGGCAGCAGCCCGCCGCTTCGCCGGCGAAGGGGCCTCGGTCGTGCTGATCGACCGCAGCCCCGAATGGCTGGACCGGAGCCTGGACGACATCCGGCACGGCGTCGGAA
>JAEYOB010000598.1 GCA_023412175.1 Pseudomonadota bacterium
GGGCTGGCCGGCGGCACCCTCGCGGACCGCATCCGGAGCGGCCGGCGGGGCTGCCCCGAAGGATGGGGCGGCGGGGGCTTCGGCGGGCTTCGGGTTCGCGGCCGGCGGTGTCTTTCGTCCGAACAGCATGACGTTTGGTCCCCAGATCAATCAGGTGAAAAACGCGTGTCGCGGTGACGGTGCCATGGTCCGCGCGAAGAGAACCATGCACAGCGGGTTATCATGCACGTCCCGCCGCCCGCAAGGGGCCAGTCATGGACTGGAAGACGTGCACCATGAACGCGCTGGCGATCACCGGCGCCAGAAGGTTCAACAGCGGCACCGTCGATAGAAAGGCTATAATGACGCCGGCCAAAAAAGGTTTCAGTGGCCGGCTCTTCCGCATCAGTGCGGCATCGCGTCGCCCCAATCTCCGGTTGGCGACCAGCTCGAAATATTCGCGGCCCAGCAGGTAGCCGTTGACCGTGTAGTAGACGAGCAGGTTGATTCCCGGCATCGTCAGATAGAGCGGCAGCGCCACCAGGTTGACCGCCACCACCACGGCGAGGAAGCGCAGCGCCGTCGCCACCTCCTGCGCGACGCTGGCCTCCACCGGCTCGGGCAGGTGGGGGTAGTGCCGGCTTTCCACCGCGCGCACCACCCGTTCCAGCAGGAGGCTGGCGAGCGTGGCGACCACCGCCGGGAACAGCAGCCAGGACAGCGCCACCACCAGCAGCCCGCCCAGCACGTCGATGGCCGTGTCCACCCACGACCAGCTGACCAGCACGGTGCTGGTCAGCGCCCACTCGACGCCCCCCAGCAGCGCCAGGAAGGCGAGCGCCGCTCCGAGCACGCTGATCCACACCACCCGCCGCGACGCGGGGTCCGACAACTGGCCGAAACCGAGCAGGAGGGCGCGGAGCATGGCTGCCTCATCAAAGGGACGCTGACGTTCTAAAGACCGCCGGGCCATCCGGCAAGGTCCGGCCGGGGATCGGGCCAAGGGCGGGGTTGTGGGCGGGCGCGGCGCGGCTATACTCGCGGCCATCTCACCGTCCTTCATACAGGAGCCCCCATGGCCTCGGCCGAATTCGACGTCACCGGCATCGGCAACGCCATCGTCGACGTGATCGCCCATGCCGACGACGCCTTCCTCGCCGCCAACGCTATCGAGAAGGGGGCGATGACCCTGATCGACACCGCCCGCGCCGAGGAGCTGTACGGCCGCATGGGTCCCGGCATCGAGGTCTCCGGCGGTTCGGCCGGCAACACCATGGCCGGCTTCGCCGCGCTGGGCGGCAAGGGGGCCTATGTCGGCAAGGTGGCCGACGACCAGCTCGGCGCCGTCTTCGCGCACGACATCCGCGCTGCCGGCGTGCACTTCGCCACCCAGGCGCTGAGCGGCGGGGCGCCGACCGCGCGCTGCCTGATCCTGGTGACGCCGGACGCGCAGCGTTCCATGAACACCTATCTCGGCGCCTGCGTCGAGCTGGGGCCGGAGGACATCGACGAGGATGTCATCCGCAACTCGCAGGTGACCTACATGGAAGGCTACCTGTGGGATCCGCCGCGCGCCAAGGAGGCGTTCCGCAAGGCCGCGCAGATCGCCCACGCCGCCGGCCGCAAGGTCTCGCTGTCGCTGTCCGACAGCTTCTGCGTGAACCGCCACCACGCAGAGTTCCTCGACCTCGTCGAGAACCACGTGGACATCCTGTTCGCCAACGAGCACGAGATCTGCGCGCTGTACCGGACCGACCGCTTCGAGGACGCGCTGGCCGCGGTGACGAAGCTGGGCAAGTTGGCGGCGCTGACCCGCTCGGAGAAGGGCGCGGTCATCGTGTCGGGCGGCGAGACGGTCGAGGTGAAGGCCGAGCCGGTGGCGAAGGTGGTGGACACCACGGGGGCGGGCGACCTGTACGCCTCGGGCTTCCTGTACGGCTTCACGCGCGGGCTGGCGCCGGCGGTCTGCGGCCGGCTCGGCGCCATCGCCGCGGCGGAAGTCATCAGCCACGTCGGCGCGCGGCCGGAAGCGTCGCTGAAGGATCTGGTCCAGGGCGTGGTCTGACGGTCTCTTCCTCCCCCGTTTTCGGCGGGGGAGGACTCTTCGGACTTCGACTTTGTAAGTTCCCCGGCGTGGGTTAGGATTCCCCATGCAAGTCTACCTGCCCATCGCCGAGATGTCGGTCGACGCCCTGGTGATCCTCGCCATGGGCGCCGTCGTCGGCTTCCTGTCCGGGCTGTTCGGCGTCGGCGGCGGCTTCCTGATGACGCCGCTGCTGATCTTCCTCGGCGTGCCGCCGTCGATCGCGGTGGGCACCCAGGCCAACCAGCTCATCGCCGCCAGCGTGTCGGGCGTGCTCGCCCACTGGCGCCGCAACAACGTCGACGTGAAGATGGGCCTGGTCATGCTGGTGGGCGGCCTGGTCGGCACCACGGTCGGCGTGTGGATCTTCGGGCGGCTTCAGCGGCTGGGCCAGATCGACCTGACCATCTCGCTCACCTACGTCCTGCTGCTGGGCGTCATCGGCTCGCTGATGCTGGTGGAGAGCGTGCGGGCGCTGATCCGCCGGCGCAGCCCGCAGGCGAAGCGCGGCAAGCTGCACCACCACATCTGGCTGCACGGCCTGCCGCTGAAGATGCGCTTCCAGAAATCGAAGCTGTACATCTCGGCGCTGCTGCCGGCGGGCATCGGCGCGGTGGGCGGCGTGCTGGTGGCGATCATGGGCATCGGCGGCGGCTTCCTGCTGGTGCCGGCGATGATCTACCTGTTGAACATGCCGGTGGCGCTGGTGGCCGGCACCTCGCTGTTCCAGATCATCTTCACCACCGCCGTCACCACGCTTTTGCAGGCCGCCAACAACCAGACGGTGGACGTCATGCTGGCGTTCCTGCTGCTGGTCGGCGGCGTGGTGGGGGCGCAGTTCGGCACCCGCGCCGGCACCCGGATCCGCGGCGAGTACGCGCGCGCTATGCTGGCGCTTCTCGTCGTTACGGTGGCGGTCCGGCTGGCCTGGGACCTGGTGGCGCCGCCGGAAGACCTGTTCTCCGTCATCACCGGAATGCCCGGATGACGCGGCGGCGCTGGGTCATCGCGGGCGCGGCGCTGGCAGGAGCGGCGCTGGCGGTTGCGGCCATGATGGTGACGGCCACTGGTGCCCGCGCCCAGCAGCTCGTCGCCGACCTGTCCAGCCATCTCATCGCCATCACCACCGGCTTCACCGGGACCGAGGTGGTGCTGTTCGGCTCCACCGACGGGCCGGCCGACGTGGCCGTGGTGGTGACCGGGCCGCGCACCACCGCGACCGTGCGCCGCAAGGCGCGCGTCGCCGGCATCTGGATGAACCTCGACAAAGCCGTCTTCGAACAGGTGCCCAGCTATTACGTGGTGGCGACCAACCGGCCGCTGGAGCAGTTCGTCCCCGTCCCCGTGCTGGAGCGCCATCAGATCGGCCTGCCGCACCTGCGCCTGGAGTCCAGGGC
>JAEYOB010000621.1 GCA_023412175.1 Pseudomonadota bacterium
CTGCTGACGACGGCCGGCGGCGCCGTGGCGGCGTCCTCGCACATGAGCCGGACCGACGTCCGGCATGTCCAGCAGGCGCTGAACGACGCCGGCTACAACGTCGCGGTCGATGGAGCCTGGGGGCCGAACACCCAGCGCGCGCTGCGCGACTACCAGTCGAAGCACGGCCTGTCCGTGACGGGGCGCGTGGACCGCGACACGATGGCGGCGCTCAACATGACCCCGTCGGACCGGATGTCCGGCTCCTCGGGCATGTACCGGGAACGGTCGCCGTCGAGCGGCGGCTCCGCGGGCGTCAACCACATGGGCAGCGGAGCCAAGGGCTCGCGCACGCAGACCGACACCCTGTCCAACCCGCAGACCGTGCGGTGACGGGTACCGGAGCGACGGGACGCGGGGCCATCCCCCCGCGCCCCGTCCGATCCGGTTTCACGGCGGCGTGAAACAAAGTGAAACACTATGCAACGCCGTTTGGGGTGGTGTTTCATCCGGCCGCTTCGCCGCGGACGCACCGCGGACGCACTCAGGAAAAATATCCTAGATTATCCACCGCATATTAGCAACGGGCTTGCGCCGGCTGCTGCCAGTGGACCAGCACGACGACGCAGCTCCCGTCCCGGCTGCGCCGGACATCGGCGCGGGTGACCCGGCCGTCGGCCTCCTTGCGCCAGCGGTTCGGCGCGCCGACGAAGACGAAACGTTCGCGCTTCAGCAGTTCGGTCGCTTCGGGAATCCCGGCGACGCGAAGCTGGCTGACGTCCTGTCCGGCAAACGGACCGATGCTCTCCCTGGCCACGGCTTTGTGCATGGTGGCAGCCCTCCTCTTTCCACCATCTTGAGGAATATCGAAAGAGGTAGGTGTGCCATTGCCGTGGCCTGGGGCGGACAAAAAAGGGACGTGGCGTCCCCCAGCCCGCCCCAGCCATCCCGTCAGCCGGCCCCGATCAGGTCGCGACGTCGGGTTCCGTGCGGCCGGTGTGGCGTTCGATGCCGGCGAGGTCAGCCGCCACCGCCGCCAGTTCCGCCAGCGCCGCGGGGGCCTCCATGCCGTGCTCGCCGCCGACCGGCTCGTACCGCTCGAAATAGACGCGCAGCGTGGCGCCGGAGGTGCCGGTGCCGGACAGGCGGTAGACGATACGCGAGCCGTCCTCGAACGACACCCGCAACCCCTGCCGCTCCGAGCGGCTGCCGTCCACCGGATCGGTGTAGGCGAACTCGTCGGCCAAGGCGACGCGGCGCCCGCCGAGCGTGGTGCCGGCCAGCGACGGCAGCCCGGCGCGCAGCTCGTCGATCAGCCGGTCGGCGGCGGCCTGCTCGATGGCCTCGTAGTCGTGCCGGCCGTAGTAGGTGCGGCCGTAGATGGCCCAATGCTCGGCCATCAGTTCAGCCACCGACAGGCGGCGCGCCGCCAGCACGTTGAGCCAGATCAGCACGGCCCACAGGCCGTCCTTCTCGCGCACGTGGTCGGCGCCGGTGCCGAAGCTCTCCTCGCCGCACAGGTTGATACGGCCGTCGTCGAGCAGGGTGCCGAAGAACTTCCAGCCCGTCGGCGTCTCGTAGCACTGGATGCCCAGCGCCTCGGCGACCCGGTCCACCGCGCGGCTGGTCGGCATGGAGCGGGCGACGCCCTTGAGGCCGCCGGCGAAGGCCGGCACGTGCCGCGCGTTGGCGGCGAGCACGGCGAGGCTGTCGCTGGGCGACACGAAGACCCCGCGGCCGAGGATCATGTTGCGGTCGCCGTCGCCGTCCGAGGCGGCGCCGAAGTCGGGTGCGTCCGGGCCGTTCAGGGCGGCCACGAGGTCCACGGCATGGGCGAGGTTCGGGTCGGGATGGTGGCCGCCGAAATCCTCCAGCGGCACGGCGTTGATGGCGGTGCCGGCGGGCGCGCCGAGGCGGCGCTCCAGGATCTCCACCGCGTAGGGGCCGGTAACCGCGTGCATGGCGTCGAACACCATGCGGAAGCCCGACGCGAACAGCGCGCGGATCGCCGCCATGTCGAACAGCGATTCCATCAGCTCGGCGTAGTCGGCGACCGGGTCGATCACCTCGACCGTCATGGCGCCGAGCGTGCGCTCGCCGAGCGTGTCGAGGTCCACGTCGGGGGCTTCGACGGTGCGGTACCCGGTGATTTCCTTCGAGCGGCGGAAGAACGCCTCGGTCAGGGCCTCGGGCGCCGGTCCGCCGTTGGCGGCGTTGAACTTGATGCCGAAGTCGCCGTCCGGGCCGCCGGGATTGTGGCTGGCCGACAGGATGATGCCGCCCAGCGCCTTGCGCTTGCGGATGACGCAGGAGGCCGCGGGGGTGGACAGGATGCCGCCCGCCCCGACCACGACGCGGGCCACGCCGTTGGCCGCGGCCATCTTCATGATGGTCTGGATGGCGGTGCGGTTGTAATAGCGGCCGTCGCCGCCGAGCACCAGCGTGGCGCCGGCCAGCCCGTCCAGGCAGTCGAAGATCGACTGGACGAAGTTCTCCAGGTAACGGGGCTGTTCGAAGGTCTTCACCGACTTGCGCAGCCCCGAGGTGCCGGGGCGCTGGCCGTCGAAAGGAGTCGTCGGGCGGGTGACGGATTGCAACGGGGTGTCCTTTCCGATGCGAAACGCGATGGCGGGTACGATGGGCGGTTCCGCCCGCACAATCAACAGGGCAAGGCGTCGCTTTATTGCGTAGGTCCCGCTTGCCGGATCGCCGGGCCTCCGCCTTTCGTCATGCCGGGGCTTGCCCTCAGGCCACCCGCGAGTGCCCGCCGGCCGTCGCCTTCTCCCACAGCTCGCGGAAGCGCGGCTGCCGCTCCACCAGCTCCTCCAGCCCGCCGAGGTCGAGGATGCGGCCGTCCGCCATGTAGACGATGGTGGTGAAGCGCGGCAGCAGGTGCAGCCGGTGGATCGAGGAGACGATGCAGGCGTCCGGGAACTCGGCCAGCAGGTTGCCGTAGACCTCCGCCTCGGTGGCGGGGTCGAGGCTGCTGGTCGGCTCGTCCAGCATGATGATCGAGCTGGAGCGCGCCGCCAGGATGCCGCGGGCCAGGGCGAGGCGCTGCTTCTGGCCGCCGGACAGGTTGCCGCCGCGCTCGACGATGGGGGTGTCCAGGCCGTGCGGCATGCCCTCCACGATGGGCGTCAGGCGGGCGAGGTCGCAGGCGCGGCGGATGTCCTCTTCGGGGACCTCGATGCCCATGGTCACGTTGTGCGCCACGGTGTTCTCGAAGATCTCCGGGTCCTGCGGGATCAGCGTCGTCACCGAACGCAGGTCGGCCAGCTCCGGGTGGACCTCCCCATCGACGTGGAAGCGGACGGCGTTCGCCTCGTAAAGGCCGCTGAGCACCCGCATCAGCGAACTCTTGCCGGACCCGCTCTCGCCGACCAGCGCGATGCGCCCGCCACGCCGGAGCGTGATCGACACGTCGTCCAGCGTCGGCACGGCGCGGCGCCGGTTCGGGTGGTAGAAACGCAGGCCGTCCACCCGGATCTCCCGCCAATCCTCCGGCACGTGGCCGCCGTGACCGCGGCGCTCCTCCGCGTCGAAGATCTCGTCGGCGCCCGAGAGGTCGGTGCCGTTGCGCACGATGTCCTGCCACTGGTTGGCGAAGGAGCCGACCACGTCGCCGATCTGCTGCGAGTACTGGTAGACCATGACCGCGGTGCCGACCATGATCACCCCGGCGGCGCGCCACTCCAGCCACGCGTACAGCGCCACCAGCGCGACGCGCAGGATCTGGCCGAACAGTTCGATGGTCAGCCATTTGGCCTCGTTCACGACGATGTTCCGGCGCAGGGGCGCGAACACCGCGTGCAGCCGGCGCGCCATGGCCGAGCGCGTCGCCGCCTCCAGCCGCAGCGTCAGCACCGTGCCGACGTTGCCGAGGCTGTCCACCAGCTCGGCGCTGTAGCGGCGCTCGGCGACGTTCTCGTCGTTGATCAGGCGCGCCATGGTGCGGTCGAGGCGCAGCACGATGATGCCCAGCACCGCGTAGGCGCCGACCGCCGCCAGACCGACCGGCACGGAGATGAGGAACAGCGCGACCAGCGGCCCGAACAGGCCGACGAGGTTCTGCAGGTAGGTGTACTGGTGCTGGGCGAAGCCGAACAGCGCCAGATTGGCCTTGCCGATGCGCTGGATGGTCTCGCCGGAATGGTGCGTCTCGTGCCAGCCCATGGGCAGGCGCATCAGCTTGGCGTAGACGGCGTCGGAGAATCGCTCGCGGATCTTCAGCGCGGCGAAGCGCTCGACCACCCGGCCGGGGCCGTGCAGCAGCCAGCCCAGCACCCCGGCGCCGAGCATCAGCAGGAGCGCCGTGGATGCCGCGCGGATGTCCTGCGCGCGGGTGTCCTGGAGCGCGTTCACCGCCGTCCCGAAGAAGTACGGCACCGCCAGCCGCGCGAGCTGGGCGCAGAACAGCAGTGCGAAGAACGTCACCACCAGATGGCGGCTGCCGGCGGCGTAGTGCCAGATGGCGCGGTAGAGCGTGACGAGGTTGCTGCGGGGCTTGGCGGTCATGCGCCATCAACTGCGGAAGACGGCGTTGAGTTCGGCCACCTGCTCCGCCGTCAGCGGGCGGACCGGGTGCCCGTGCAGCAGGAAATGCAGCTTCGCCGTCTCCTCCAGCTCCTCCAGGGCGTAGAGGGCGTCCTTGAGGCTCCTGCCGGCGATCACCGGGCCGTGGTTGGCGAGCAGCACGGCGGCGTGCTTCACCGCCGCCTCGCGCACCGCCAGCGCCAGCCGCTCGTCGCCGGGGCGGTAATAGGGGACCAGCGCGAGGTCGCCCACCCGCATCACGTAATAGGCGGTGAGCGGCGGCAGCGGCGCCGCGCCCGGCGCGCGGTCGAGGCAGGACACCGCCACGCTGTGCGTCGAATGGGTGTGGACGATGGCGGCGGCGTCCGGCCGCACCGCGTACACGCCGGTGTGCAGGAACGCCTCCTTGGACGGCGGGTCGCCGGCGACGTGGCGCCCCTGCCCGTCGAGGCGGGACAGCCGCGCCGGGTCGAGGTCGCCCAGGGCGCTGTTGGTCGGCGTCACCAGCCAGCCATCGTCCAGCCGGACGCTGAGATTGCCGGTGGCGCCGTGCACGAGGCCGCGCCGGTACAGCAGCTCGCCCATGCGGCACAGCGCCTCGCGCGCGTCGCTCTCCTTCATGGTCATCGCCTCCTCCTCCGCGGCCCGTTCCGGTGGTTGCTGAAAAACGACGTTTTGCGAAACAACGGTTGCCGGCCAATGCGTGTCCGGGCAACCAAAAAACCAGCCGCTCTATAATCATAGTGGATAGCTAGAGAAAATATACGGCGAAATTGTCTCAACAGGGACTCGGCATCTGCTGCTATTCGGGTGCCGGAGAGACCGATGGCACAGATTTTTCCAAGGGCTTTCCGTATGAGGCAACGGATCCTTGCGCTTTTCCTGGCGCTTCCCGCAGGGCTGTTCTCCGTCCCGGCACTGGCCGAGGTCGTCAGCTCGTCCGGCGGCGACTGGAGCGCACCGTCGAAACGCTTCGTCGAGGTGGACGGCAACTGGGGCGAGGTGGAGATCGGGCAGATCGACGGCGTCCGGCAGCGCCTCGTCGTGACCGGCCCGTCGGAATCCGCGGCGCCGCTGGGCGACAACGCCGCCAAGTTCGCCTACTACGCGCCGCAGTTCCGCGGGTTCGAACTCGGCATGAGCTACGCGCCGATGCCGCGCGGGGCCGAGGAGACGCCGGACCCGCGCGAGGCGCTCCACATGCTGGAAGCCGCGGCGAGCAAGAAGATGCGCGTCGGCAAGGCGCAGGCCAAGCTGACGGCCGGCACCAGCCGGGCGCGGGTTCGGGCGCAGTCCCACCGGGTTCCGAAGCAGTCCTGGATCGTCGGCGCCCAGGTCGCCTGGGATGCCGTGCGCATGGAGGGCGACGTGCGCGAGCGGTTCGACGCGGACGGGGCGGCGTTCCGGAGCTGGAACACCGGCATCACCTACCGGACGGGATCCTGGAACTTCAAAATGCAGATGCAACGCACCCAGGAGGACAACGCCCCCGTCGTCAAGGCCTTCACGGCGGATGCGTTCTACGACGTGACGCCGCGCCTGCGGATCACCGCCGACATCGACCGCGCCGCTTCCGACGGAAACGTCAGCACCGTCGTCCTGGTCGGCGCCAAGGTCGTGTTTTAGTATGAACGGCCGGCCCACGCCACGAACGGTCCGTTATCACACCGATGGCGCGATGGATCGGGCAGGATCCCCCCACGACGAAGGAGGAGTGGGTATGCGCATCGGAAAGACGGCCTTCGCCGTGGTTGTCGCGGTCTGCGGCCTGGGCGCCGCGATCGGGTTGGGCGGGCTGGATGCCCGGCACGACGCCGGACATGAGGCGGACCGGGTCTACCGGGAGGCGAAGGAACAGTACACGCCAAACACGCCCCGGCACCACCGGGCCCGCGAGTTCGGCCGGGCGTTCCTGGCCGGAGGCTCCTACGGCGACGACCAGTGCTCGCGCTATCTGGGCGCCTATGGCTTCGCGTTCATCGCCTTCAATGACCGGGTGCGCACGAAGGTGCGGGACGCCTACCTGGACGAAGGCTGCGCGCCCACGGCGATGCGGGATCTCGACGAGCGCCTCGTGCGGGCCATGGGCGGCAAGGCCGACAAGCCGAAGCCGGCCGCACGCCCGATGCCGCTCTGACGCCGGCGGCGTTCGTCGCATTTCGATACCAAGACCGGAACAATTCGGTTAGATTCATTCGCATTCGCGACCCCCATCATGGGAGGGGAGATGCCGGGCGATGCGGAGGAAGGCGGGATTTCGCTCAACGAGCTTCTGGCTTCGCGCGATCTGTTCGCGGGCATCCTGGCCATCGCCACCGACGCGGTGGTCTCGGTCGATCAGGCGCAGCGCATCATCCTGTTCAACCAGGGCGCCGAGCGGATCTTCCAGTACACGGCCGCCGAGGCGCTCGGCCAGCCCCTCGAAATCCTGCTGCCCACCCACGCGCGGCCGGCGCACGGCCCGCAGGTGGCGCGCTTCGGCCAGTCCCCCGTCCCGGCCCGCCAGATGGGCGAGCGCAGCACCATCCGCGGCCGGCGCAAGGACGGCACCGAGTTCCCGGCCGAGGCGTCCATCTCCCGCATCGTCGTCGGCCGCCGCACGGTCTTCACCGCCATCCTGCGCGACGTGACGCAGGCCCGCGAGGCGGAGGACGCGATCAGCACGCTGAACGCCGACCTGCACCGGCGCGCCACCCAGCTGGAGAACGCCAACCGCGAGCTTGAGGCCTTCTCCTACTCGGTCTCGCACGACCTGCGCGCGCCGCTGCGCTCGATCTCCGGCTTCAGCCAGGTGCTGAACGAGGACTACGCCGGCGCGCTCGACGCCGAGGGGCGGGACTACCTGAAGCGGATCGGCGACGCCAGCCAGCGCATGGCGCAGCTCATCGACGACCTGCTGGAGCTGTCGCGGCTGTCGCGCGGCGAGGTGCGGCGGGCGCCGGTCGATCTGTCGGCGCTGGCGCAGGCGATCATCGACGACCTTGCCGCCGCCCATCCCGACCGGCGGGTCACGGTGTCCATCGCACCGGACCTCAAGGCGGAGGCCGATCCCCCTCTGGTGCGCACGGTGCTGGTGAACCTGCTGGGCAACGCTTGGAAATACACCGGCCGCAAGGACAGCGCCCGCATCGAGTTCGGCGCCACCGCGGATCCGCAGGCGGGCGAAGGAGGGCTTCCGGCCTTCTTCGTGCGCGACGACGGCGCCGGCTTCGACATGGCGTACGCCGACAAGCTGTTCGGCGCCTTCCAGCGCCTGCACGGCATGAAGGATTTTCCCGGCACCGGCGTCGGTCTGGCGACGGTCCAGCGGATCGTCCACAAGCATGGCGGCCGGGTTTGGGCGGAAGGTGTTGTAGATCGGGGTGCGACCTTCTACTTCACATTACGGTAAGGGAGGGACGCGATGACGATGAAGCCCATCCTTCTGGTCGAGGACAACCCGGACGACGAGCTGCTGACGCTGCGCGCCCTGAAGAAGAACCACATCCAGAACGAGGTGGTGGTGGCGCGCGACGGGCCGGAGGCGCTGGGCCATCTCTTCGGCGGCGAGGACGGCAGCGGGCCGGAACCGATCTCGCCGTCCATCGTGCTGCTCGACCTCAAGCTGCCGAAGATCGACGGCATCGAGGTGCTGCGCCGCATCCGCAACGACCCGCGCACCCGGCTGGTGCCGGTGATCATCCTGACCTCCTCGCGCGAGGAGCAGGACCTGATCAACGGCTACCAGCTCGGCGCCAACAGCTACATCCGCAAGCCGGTGGATTTCCCCGAGTTCATCCAGGCCGTCCGCCAGCTCGGCCTGTACTGGCTGATCCTCAACGAAGCGCCGCCGGGGTGACGGCCATGTCCGCCATGCCGCCCATCCTCAACATCCTGATTGCCGACGACAGCCACGACGACGCGCTGCTGATCGCCCGCCACATCCGCAAGCAGGGGTACGAGGTCATCTGGGAGCGGGTGGACACCGCCGCGGACATGCGGCGCGCCCTGCGCGACGGGCAATGGGACGTCGTCATCTCCGACGTCAACATCCCCGGCTTCGGCGCGGCGAGCGCCCTGGCGCTTTATAAGGAGCTGGGCCGCGGCTGCCCGTTCATCGTCGTCTCCGGCATGGTCGGCGAGGAGGCGGCGGTGTCGCTGCTGAAGGCCGGGGCCGGCGACTTCGTGCTGAAGTCCAACCTCGCCCGGCTGGTCCCCGCGCTGGAGCGCGGCTTCCAGGACTGGCAGGTCCGCCAGGAGAAGGTGCGGGCCGAGGCGGCGCTGCGCGCCAGCGAGGAGCGCTACGGGCTGGCCGCGCGCGGCGCCAACGACGGCCTGTGGG
>JAEYOB010000702.1 GCA_023412175.1 Pseudomonadota bacterium
ATCACCGGGGCACCGGACTTGCCGGCACCGGGCTTGGCGATCTGCGTCTTCTTCACAAGAGCCATGGAACGACGGTCCTCACTGCCCAGCTGTCAGCCGGCGATCTTGTTGACGTAACGGGCGATCCGGTCGCGCAGCGCAGCCTCCGACGAGGCGTCCATGGCGATGAAGATCTGTCCGGCGATGTTCTTTTCGTGCACCAGGAAACGGATGGTGAAGACGATGGTCGGCGCCTCGCCGCCGCCCTGCGCGCCGCAGCCGGCGAAGATCGCCGCCCCGTCGCCGCGCAGCACCCCCGGCAAGGCGGTGGTCAGCCTGGCGTCCAGCATGTTCGCCACCACGGCCAGCCAGTTGTTCAGCACGATGTTGCCGACCTCGGTCAGCGCCTCGCCTTCCAGTTCGGCGGCGTGCGCGGGATCGACGTCCGCCGGCAGCACGGCGCGGACCAACTCCAGGCTGTTGCTTTCCGGGAAGACCAGCAGCGCCGCACCGGCCAGCGTGCCGTCGAACGCCTCCGATACGGCGACGAGCCGTTCGGAGAAGGCCGCCTCCAGCCCGAGGGCCGCGGCATCGCGTGCCGTCACCTCGATGCTGGGCACGGACATCCGCACCTCGCTTCCCACCAACCTAGCGAGCGCCACCGACGCCTTGGCGACGCCGATGTTGCCGAGTTCGGTCAGGGCGTCGCGTTCGATATCGTCGAGGGCGATCATGCCCGCCTTCATCGATTCGGTCACGAAGCCGTACCGGGCCGGCGCGGCAGCAGCGCCGATGAGAGGAAGCGCGCCACCTGCTCCTCGTCCACCGGCTTCGGCAGGAAGGCGGCGCGCAGTTCGCGAATACCGGAGACCACCGAATCCTGGGCGTTCGCGGTGACCATGGCGATGTGCACGTCCGGCTGCCGGCGGTGCAGTTCCGCGGCGACGTCCAGGCCGTTCATGCCCGGCATGTTGTAGTCGATTATGGCAATATGGATAGGACCTTCGGCCAGGGAGGCAAAGAGTTCGTCTCCATTGCCTGCTTCCTTCACCGTCCAGTCCGGGCGGTTGCGCAGAACAACGCCTCGCAGATGCATACGGGACAGCTTGCTGTCATCAACAATTATTACCGTTCTGCTCACAGGAGCACTCCAATGAACCTTCTTGACGGCGGGATGCCTCGTGGCTGGACTATAGCGCACGGAAAAGTCGGGAAACCAGCGTTCCTCGGCGGGAAGGGAAAAGTCATTACCATATGGGGATAGCGACGCGCCGCCGCCATCGGATGGACCCTTGAAATAAAGGACAGCCGGGCACCACAAGCAACGGTTGCGGCCCGACTCGGACTGACGTCCGGCGTCGGCGGATCCGCCGGTACACCTGCAGTGCGCCAATGGTTCGGATAAGCCCCGCGGTGCCGCTTCAGCGCGGGTTATGGTAGCGCTGGCGCTGGTTGTAGGCATCCTGTTCCCGCTGGAACTGGTCCTGAGCGCGCGTCCGGTCCACGTGGTCGCGCCAGACCTGGTCGGGAACGGATTGCCGGTTCGACGGGATGGGAGCGGCGCCGGCCCGCGCCCGACGCTCCGCATCCCGCGCGATGCCGTCCACCTGCCGCTGGACATCCTCGTCCGAGCGCCGCTTGGTGTAGACCGGCGCCGACCATTGTTCCGTCCGTCCGGCCCCGGAACCCGCGGGTGCCTGCGGCGCGGGGACGGGGGCGCTGCTCCAGGTGCCGGTGCGCGGGGACTCCGACCACACCTTGGTCTGTCCCCAGGCCGGCAGAGCGATGGCGCACAGCAGTACGGCGAGCAGGCGGCAGCGCATGGATCATCCCCTTCACGTTGCGCCACCAATCCTACCAAGCGTGAGCGAGGCTGTCATCCCGGCCACAGGACGGACGGCGACCACCTCGCCCGCTCCGCGCCCCTACGCCTCCTTCAGCACGCCGCGCTTGATCTGGTCGCGTTCGATGCTCTCGAACAGCGCGCGGAAGTTGCCTTCGCCGAAGCCCTCGTCGCCCTTGCGCTGGATGACCTCGAAGAAGATCGGACCGATCACCGTCTTGGTGAAGATCTGCAGCAGCAAGCCGCCGCCCGGCGAGCCGTCGATCAGCAGGCTGTTCTTCTTCAGGCGCGCGATGTCCTCGCCATGGTCCGGCAGGCGCTCGGCCAGCATCTCGTAATAGGTCTCGGGCGGCGGCGGCATGAACTCGTTGGCCTGGACGCGCATCCTCTCCACGGTGGCGTAGGCGTCGTCGGTGCTGAGCGCCACGTGCTGGATGCCTTCGCCGCGGTAGGCGTCCAGGTACTCCTCGATCTGGTCCTTGCCACCGTGACCGGCGGATTCGTTGATCGGGATGCGGATCTTGCCGCACGGGCTGGTCATCGCCTTCGACTTGATGCCGGTCAGCTTGCCCTCGATGTCGAAGTAGCGGATCTCCCGGAAGTTGAAGAGCCTGGTGTAGAAGTCGGCCCATTCGTCCATGCGGCCCCGGTGGACGTTGTGCGTCAGGTGGTCGATGGTCATCAGGCCGACGCCCGGCGGCTCATGCGGTTCGCCTTCGACGAACTCGAAGTCCACGTCGTAGATGCTGCGGTCGCCGTAGCGGTCCACAAGATAGATCAGGCTGCCGCCGATGCCCTGGATGGCGGGGATGTTCAGTTCCATCGGGCCGGCGGTGCTCGGCCCCGGCTTGGCGCCCAGCGACAGCGCGCGCTTGTAGGCGTGCGCGGCGTCGGCGACGCGGAAGGCGATGGCGCAGACGCTGGGGCCGTGCACCTTCGCGAAGGCCTGCGCGAAGCTGTCCGGCTCGGCGTTGACGATGAAGTTGATGCCGCCCTGCCGCCACAGCGTGACGTTCTTCGAACGGTGCCGCGCCACCGGACGGAAGCCCATCCTCTCGAACAGGCCGGTGAGTTGCTCCGGGTCGGGAGCCGTGTACTCGATGAACTCGAACCCGTCGGTGCCCATCGGGTTGATGTCGGAGATCATCTCCGCCATCCGTCGCGTGCTCATGCGTCTCTCTCCCTGGGATGCTTCTGGCTTTGCCATGCCGATTATCTGGGGCGCGGCCGGTCGCACGGCAAACGGCCTCCGCCCATTGGCCGATCCCCGCGACCCGGACCGGAATCAGGGCTGCCCCGCATGGGCGGCGGTGGTCGCCGAACGGCGGATGGACCATATTGAAGCGCACAAACGAACCAGGGAGCACAGGGATGGTCGAGACGGTTCCGGGCATGGAGAAGTACACCGCCGACATGAAGGCGTGGCGGCACGACCTGCACGCCCATCCGGAAACCGCTTTCGAGGAACAGCGGACCAGCGACGTCGTCGCCGAGAAGCTCCAGTCCTTCGGGCTGGAGGTGCACCGCGGCCTCGCCAAGACCGGCGTGGTCGGCATCCTGCGCAACGGCGAGGGGCCGTCGGTGGCGTTCCGCGCCGACATGGATGCGCTGCACATGGACGAGCAGACCAATCTGCCGCACGCCTCGCGCCATCCCGGCCGCATGCACGCCTGCGGGCACGACGGCCATACCACCATGCTGCTGGGCGCCGCGCGCTACCTCGCCGACAACCCGACCTTCAAGGGCTCCATCGCCTTCGTGTTCCAGCCCGCCGAGGAGAACGAGGGCGGTGGCCGCGTCATGGTCGAGGAGGGCCTGTTCGACAGGTTCCCGGTCGAGGAGGTTTACGGCATGCACAACTGGCCGGGCCTTGAGGTCGGCCGCATGGCGCTCCGCCCCGGCCCGATGATGGCGTCCTACGACGTGTTCGAGCTGACGCTGACCGGCAAGGGCACGCATGCCGCCATGCCGCACCTGGGCACCGACGTGATCGTCGCCGGCACGCAGATCGTCAACGCCTGGCAAACCATCCCCAGCCGCAACACCCACCCGGTGGACTCGGCGGTGGTCAGCGTCACCCAATTCCACGCCGGCGACACCTGGAACGTCATCCCGGCCAACGCCGTGCTACGCGGCACCACCCGCACCTTCCGCGCCGAGGTTCAGGAGATGGTCGAGCGCCGCATGCGCGAGATCGCCTCGGCCATCGCCGGCGTGATGGGCGTGGAGGCGTCGTTCCGCTACGAGCGCCGCTACCCCTCCACCGTCAACAGCACCGACGCCACCGAGAAGGCCCGGCAGGCGGCGGCCCGCGTGGTCGGCGAAACGGCGCTCGACCTCGACCCGATGCCCAGCATGGGCGCGGAGGATTTCGCGTTCATGCTGCAGAAGCGGCCGGGATGCTATGTCTGGCTGGGCGCCGGCCCGTCGGACGGCGGGCGCAACCTGCACAGCCCGCATTACGACTTCAACGACGAAGTGCTGCCCATCGGCGCCAGCTACTGGGTGCGGCTGGCCGAGACGGTGCTGCCAAAGGCGTCGTGAGCCCGGTCATACAACATTTTTCATACGTGAATACCAGACCCATCCCGCAAAACAACAAGGGGAATTGCATACCACCTTCTTCTGCCCCATAGTTCGCCTCCAAAGGAACCGGTCGGACCAGTCGGACGGAACGCGTGGCAGAGACATCGAACAGCATCCCCGGAAGCGGCGACATCTGGGAACGCCCCAACTCGCTGTGGGAGGCGACGGCCCCGCCGCCGCCGTCCCTGCCCGTGCTCAAGGGATCGGTGCAGGCCGACGCGCTGATGATCGGCGGCGGCTTCACCGGCCTGTCGGCGGCGCTGCATCTGGCCGAGGCCGGCAAGCGCGCCGTGGTGCTGGAGGCGTCCGAACTGGGCCGCGGCGCCTCCGGGCGCAACAACGGGCAGGTGATCCCGACTCTGACCCGGCCCGATCCCGACGACCTCGTCGCCCGCTTCGGCCCGGTGGACGGCGAGCGCTTCGTGGCGCTGGTGCGTGACAGCGCATCCTATCTGTTCGACACCGTCCGCCGGCTGGGCATCGACTGCGCGGCGGAGCAGACCGGCTGGGTGCAGCCGGCGCACACGCCGGGCCGGATCAAGATATCCCAGCGCCGGGTCGAGCAATGGGGGCGCCGCGGCGCGCCAGTGGAGCTGCTGGACCGCAAGGCGGTCAGCGACCTGCTGGGCACCGACGCCTATCACGGCGGCTGGCTCAACCGCACCGGCGGGCACATCAACCCGCTGGCGCTGGTGCGCGGGCTGGCCGCCAAGGCGGTCGAAGCCGGCGCGTCCATCCACGTCAATTCCCCCGCCCTGTCGGTGGAGCGGTGCGGCGACCGCTGGGTGGCGCGCACGCCGGAGGGCGAGGTGACCGCCGACGCCCTGATCCTTGGCACCAACGGCTACGCCGCCAGCGTCTTCCCACAGATCCGCACCGAGGTGGTGCCGATCCTGTCCTGGCAGATGGCCACCGCGCCGCTGGGCGACAACGTGCGCAAGACGGTGATCCCCGGCCGTCAGGCCATGTCCGACACGCACGGCGACCTGCGCTTCATGCGCTGGACCGCGGACAACCGGCTGGTGACCGGCGGCGCCCTGCTGATCCCGGTGAACGGGCCGGAACGGCTGAAGCGCATCGTCGCCGCGCGGCTGGCGGATATGTTCCCGCAGCTCGACGGCGTGACGTTCGACCATGTGTGGAACGGCCGCATCGCCATGACCACCGACTATTTCCCGCGCGTCCACCGGCTGGGGCCGAACGGCTTCGGCTGGGCGGGCTGCAACGGGCGCGGCGTGGCCCTGTCGATCTCGCTGGGGCGCGAACTGGCCGCGGCGGCGGCGGGCCATGACACGCGCCAACTGGCCCTGCCCTTCACCGAACCGACGCCGCTGCCCTTCAACAGCCTGCTGCAACGCATCGGGCCGCTGAAGCTGCTGCAATACCGCTGGAACGATTCCCGCGAGATCTGACCCGAAGCCCGAAGAGAGCATCATGGCCGACACCCCCGATTACCCCACCCTGCTGCGCAACTCCTATGCCATGCGTGCGGCGGCCTACGCGCACATGTTCGACGTGCTGCGCGAGCGCTTCGGCGTCGAGACGGCGCTGGAGGTCGGCAGCGAATCGACCCGACGCCTGGGCGAAGCGATGGGCGTGAAGTACGCCAGCCACGGCCCGGCCGATCTCCAGGGCCTGTGCAACGCCTTCCTCGACGGCATCCCCAACCGCGACGAGATGTTCGCGCCGGAGATCAAGCGCTGCGACGGCGAGTTGCTGGAGATCCACTTCCACCGCTGCCCGCTGAAGGAAGCCTGGCAGGCGCAGGGCCGCTCGGACGCCGACCTGGAACTGCTCTGCAAGATGGCCGGCGCCATCGATGGCGGCCTGTTCGAGGCGGCCGGCTTCACCTTCAAGGGCGAGACCTGGCAGCCCGGCGACGAGGGCTGCTGCCGCCTCAAGGTCGTGCCCGGCCCGAACGCCGCGAAGTAAGAAACATCCATACGATCAGAGGACCGCACCGATGAATTTCCGCCTCGCAGCCCTCACCACCGTGGCGCTTGCCGGCCTCGCCGGCCCGGCCATGGCCCAGAACACGGTCAAGCTCGGCTACCAGCTGCCGCTGACCGGCGACACCGCCCAGTACGGCCAGGACTTCCGCAAGGCCGCGGAGATCGCGCTGGAAGAGTTCAACGGCTCGGGCAAGCCGTTCAAGGTGGAGATCGTCTTCGAGGACAGCCGCTCGGACGCCAAGGAAGGCACGAACATCGCCCGCAAGTTCGTCGACGACAAGTCGATCGTCGGCGTGCTGGGCGACTTCACCTCGGGCGTGTCGATGGCCGCCGCGCAGGTCTACAAGGACGCCGGCATGCCGCAGTTGTCGCAGACCGCGTCGCATCCCGACTACACCAAGATCTCCAAGTACCAGTTCCGCAACATCGCCACCCAGGCGCAGGAAGGCCCCTACAACGCCAAGTGGATGGCGTCCAAGGGCCTCAAGAAGGTGGCGGTGATCGCCGAGCAGACCGACTGGGGCCAGTCGGTGGTGTCCGGCTACACCGATGGCGTGAAGGAGGCTGGCGGCACCGTCGCCTTCACCGAGTTCTTCAACCGCGGCCTCAAGGACTACCGCTCGCTGATCAGCAAGATCGAGCGCGCGAAGCCCGACGCCATCTACACCGGCTTCTTCTACGAGGACGGCGCGCAGTTCCTGCGCCAGCTGCAGCAACTCGGCGTCAAGACGCCGGTCTACTCCACCTCGGCCGCCTACAGCCCGAAGCTGCTGGAGCTGGCCGGCGACGCGGCGGAAGGGGTGCACCTGACCTCGAACTTCCTGCCGACCGATCCGTCGCCGCACATCCAGCACTTCGTCGAGGAGTGGAAGAAGCGTTCAGACGGCGTGGTGCCCGGCCAGTTCCCGGCGCAGGCCTACGACGCCGTGCGCATCATGATCGCGGCGGTCGAGAAGGCCTCGCCGAACCCGACCCGCGAGAAGGTGCGCGAGGCGCTGGCGCAGACCAAGGACTTCCCCGGCATCACCGGCAAGACGACCTTCGGCGCCGACCGCGAGGCGGAGAAGGAGCTGACCAAGGTGGAGGTCAAGGGCGGCCAGTTCGTCCCGCTGAAGGAGTAAAGCACAC
>JAEYOB010000514.1 GCA_023412175.1 Pseudomonadota bacterium
CTTGTGCGGGGGAGGCGCTTCGGAGGGGATCAGCGGGCGATCCAGCCGCCGTCCATGTTGATCGCCGCGCCGCGCATGTTCGACGCCGCATCGGAGCACAGGAAGACGGTCAGCTCGCCGAGCTGGGCCGGGGTGACGAAGCTCTGCGACGGCTGCTTCTCGCTCAGCAGCTCGCGGCCGGCCTGCTCGTCGCTCCAGCCGTTCTTCTCGGCCAGGGCGTCGATCTGCTTCTGCACCAGCGGGGTCAGCACCCAGCCCGGGCAGATGGCGTTGCAGGTGACGCCGGTCTGCGCCGTCTCCAGCGCGACCGTCTTGGTCAGGCCAACGACGCCGTGCTTGGCCGCCACGTAGGCCGACTTGTTGGCCGAGGCGACCAGCCCGTGCACCGAGGCGATGTTGATGATCCGGCCCCAGTTGCGCGCCTTCATGCCCGGCAGCGCGTAGCGCGTGCCGTAGAAAACCGCCGACAGGTTGATCGCGATCACCCGCTCCCAGGCTTCCTCGGGGAAATCCTCCACCGGGGCGACGTGCTGGATGCCGGCGTTGCTGACCAGGATGTCCACCTTGCCGAACGCCGCCTCGGCGGCGGCGACCAGCGCCTTGATCTCGGCCGGCTTGCTCATGTCGGCAGCGTCGTAGCCGATGCGCACGCCGAACTCTCGGCCGAGGTCCTCGGAGAGCTGCGCGATCTCGGCCTTGTCGCCGAAACCGTTCAGCATCACGTCGGCACCCTGCGCCGCCAGCGAGCGGGCGATGCCCAGGCCGATGCCGCTGGTGGAGCCGGTGACGATGGCCGATTTGCCCTTAAGCATATCCGTGTCCTTTCCGCTCACAGCGGCATGACCGGCACGTTGGCCGGCACGATCAGTTCACACGCGGTGTTCGCCAGCACCTGCTCGACGGTGACGCCGGGCGCGGTCTCCTTCAGCAGCAGCCCCTTGTCGGTCGGCTCGATGACCGCGAGGTCGGTGACCACGAGGCTGACCCGGCGCACCGAGGTCAGCGGCAGCGTGCAGCGCTTGACGATCTTCGACTCGCCCTTGGCGCTGTGCTGCATGGCGACAATCACCCGCTTGGCGCCGGTGACGAGGTCCATCGCACCGCCCATGCCCGGCACCATCTTGCCCGGCACCATCCAGTTGGCGAGCATGCCCTCCTCGTCCACCTGCAACCCGCCGAGCACGGTGACCGCCAGATGGCCGCCGCGGATCAGGCCGAAGGACATGGCGCTGTCGAAGGACGCCGCACCGGGCAACGCGCTGATCGGGTTGCCGCCGGCGTCCGACAGGTCCGGGTTCTCGGCCCCGGCGATCGGGCCGGACATGCCGAGGATGCCGTTCTCCGACTGGAAGAACACGTGACGGTCGGCGGGCACGTAACGGGCCACCAGCGTCGGCAGGCCGATGCCCAGGTTGACGAGGTCGCCGTCGTTCAGCTCAAGCGCCACGCGCTTGGCGATCAGGGTCTTCTCATCCATTGCGCTTCTCCTGCGCCACAACATAGTCCACGAGGACGGAGGGGGTAACGACCGCGTCGGGCGGGATGACGCCCAGTGGCACGATGTCCTCGGCCTCGACGATGACCGTCTCGGCAGCCATCGCCATGATGGGATTGAAGTTCCGCGAGGTCAGCGCGTAGGCGAGGTTGCCGTAGTAGTCAGCCTGCTTGGCGTTGATCAGCGCGAAATCGGCCTTGATCGGCGCCTCCAGCAGGAAGGTGCGGCCATCCACCTCGACGGTCCGCTTGCCCTCCTCGACCACGGTGCCGACGCCGGTGGGCGTCAGCACGCCGCCCAGGCCGAAGCCGGCGGCGCGGATGCGCTCGGCCAGCGTGCCCTGCGGCACCAGCTCGACCTCGATCTCGCCGGCGATCATCTGGCGCTGCGTCTCGGGGTTCAGGCCGATGTGGCTGGTGATCACCTTGCTGACGCGCTTCTCGACCACCAGCTTGCCGATGCCCTGGTGGGGCCGGGCGGTGTCGTTGCCGATCACCGTCAGGTTCTTCTTGCCCTGGCGGATCAGCTCGTCGATGACGCGGAGCGGGCTGCCGACGGCCATGACGCCGCCGATCAGGAGCGAGGCGCCGTCGGGGATCTTCTCGACGGCCTCGGCCAACGGGATGATTTTCTTCATGTCAGACAATCCCGGTCAGGTAGTACAGGGCGATGACGACGAACACCGCCAGCGTCTTGATGCAGGTGATGGCGAAGATGTCGCCGTAGGACTGGCGGTGCGTCAGGCCGGTGACCGCCAGCAGGGTGATGACCGCGCCGTTGTGCGGCAGCGTGTCCATGCCGCCCGACGCCATAGAGGCGACGCGGTGCAGCACTTCCATCGGGATGCCGGTGGCGTTGGCGGCGGCGATGAACTGATCCGACATGGCGGCCAGCGCGATCGACATGCCGCCCGACGCCGAACCGGTGATGCCGGCGAGCGTGGTGACCGAGATCGCCTCGTTGACCAGCGGGTTCGGAATGGCCTTCAGACCCTCGGCGATGACCAGGAAGCCCGGCAGCGCCGCGATGACCGCGCCGAAACCGTACTCGGACGCCGTGTTCATGGAGGCGAGCAGCGAGCCGCCGATGGCGGCCTTGGTGCCTTCGGCGAACTTCTCGGTCACCGGCTTCCAGGCGAAGGCCAGCACGGTGAGGATGCCGGCGAGCAGCGCGCCCTCAACGGCCCAGATGGCGGCGATGGACGACACCTGCGTGACCAGCGGCTTCGCGCCCTCGGTCAGTGCGACGTTGGAGGTGGCGCCGTAGAAGGTCGGGATCAGCAGCGTGAACACCTTGTTCAGCACGCCGACCATAACCAGCGGCAGGACGGCGATGAAGGCGTTCGGCAGATTGGCGTCGGAGATCGGCTCCGGCTCGTTGGTGTGGCCCTCGCCGTAGCCCTCGCCCGCGGCGGCGGCGGCGCGGCGGCGCCACTCCAGGTACATCAGGCCGGTGGCGATGATGAACAGGCCGCCGATGGTGCCGAGCACCGGGGCGGCCCAGGTGTCGGTCTTGAAGAAGGTGGTCGGGATGATGTTCTGGATCTGCGGGGTGCCGGGCAGGCTGTCCATCGTCACCGTGAAGGCGCCCAGCGCGATGGTGCCGGGGATCAGGCGCTTCGGGATGCCGCCCTGGCGGAACATCTCGGCGGCGAACGGGTAGACCGCGAACACCACCACGAACCCCGACACGCCGCCGTAGGTCAGCAGCGCGCAGACCATGACGATGGACAGCATCGCGCGCTCGCGCCCGACCAGGCTGATGACGGCCGAGACGATGGACTTGGAGAAGCCCGACAGCTCGATCACCTTGCCGAACACGGCGCCCAGCAGGAAGACCGGGAAGTAGAGCTTCACGAAGCCGCCCATCTTGTCCATGAACAAGCCGGTGAAGATCGGCGGTACGGCGGACGGATCGGTGAGCAGCACGGCGCCGAGCGCCGCGACGGGAGCGAAGAGGATGACGCTGTAGCCGCGGTAGGCCACGAACATCAGGAACGCGAGCGCTCCTAAGCAGATCAGGAAACTCATTGGGCGATTAACTCCCCTGACGAGGTCTGTTGGGGCCGTTGTGAAGCCCAGCCCTGCCTGACATACCTCGGGTTATATGCCGTTGGTTAAGACAGGGCCTTTTGAGCAAGCTCCATGCCAGCTTGAGGCATGTCGCAGCCGCGCCATTTCCGTGTTGGGAGGGGGAGTTTTGTCTCGATACAGAGACACTTAGGATCCGCAAACGTCCACATTTAGAGACTAAGTCTCCGATCGTGGACGGGCGTCCTTAGAACGCGATGAGGAAGATCCGGATGTTCTCCAGCAGGATGAACACCCCGACCACGCCGAAGGCGGCGACGGCAAGATTGGTTGTCGTCACGCGGCCGAGGTCGGCGGCCCGCCGCTCCCTTGCGACCTGGATGCGCGAGAGCGGCAGCGCGATGGCAAACACCACCAGCGCCACGAAGGCCACCAGCTTGCCGAGCGCGGTCAGCAGGATGAAGAGCCAATAGGCCGCCGTGACCAGCATGCGCGCACCTCCGCAGGAGAGCTCTTCACCAAAGCTGGGGCGGTCCGGGCGGTGCGGCAATCGGCATAGTCCGATCAACAACAACTTCCGCGCCGTCCGAGAACTGAGGGACGGCGGCGAATGAAACATTGTGAAACGCCATGAAACGCGATTTTGCCTCGTGTTTCATTCCGTCAATTCTCACCGGCCGCCAAGCCTCGCCGACGGCGCACGCCGCCCCATAAGGACTTTGATCCTACAGAAAAATCCCGGAAGGAGCAAGCGCGCCCCGGCGGCGGCGTTGCATCAACCGCTGTTGCGCAGTCCGGCCGCCACGCCGTTGATCGACATGAGGATGCCGCGCCGCACCCGCTCGTCGCCGCTGCCGGTGCGGTGCCGGCGCAGCAGCTCGATCTGCACGTGGTTCAGCGGGTCCATGTACGGGAAGCGGTTGCGGATCGAACGGACCAGCAGCGGGTTGTCCGCCAGGAAGCCCGTCTGCCCGGTGATCGCCAGCAGGTGTTGCTTGGTCAGTTCCCACTCACCCTGGATCCGGCCAAAGATCCGCTCGCGCAGGTCGGCATCCTCCACCAGTTCGGCGTAGCGCGACGCGATGGCGAGGTCGCTCTTCGCCAGCACCATGTCCATGTTGGACAGCAGCATGCGGAAGAACGGCCACGCGCGGTGCATGCGCTGCAACAGTTCCATGCCATCCGGCCGCTCCGTCAGCCACGCGTCGATGGCGCTGCCGAAGCCGTACCAGCCCGGCAGCATCAGGCGGCACTGCGCCCACGAGAACACCCAGGGAATCGCCCGCAGGTCCTCGATGCGGTCCGACTTGGTGCGCGAGGCCGGGCGGCTGCCGATGTTCAGCGTCGAGATCTCCGAGATCGGCGTCGCCTGCCGGAAATACTGCGTGAAGCCCGGCGTCTCGTAGACCAGCCCGCGGTAGGCCTTGAAGGCAAGCTGCGACAGCCGTTCCATGGCGTCGTAGAAGGGTTTCGCCGGCTCGACGTCGTTTTCGAGATCGAGGAGCGTCGCCTCCAGCGTGGCGGCGGCCAGGACTTCCAGGTTGCGGCGGCCGACCTCGGGGTTGGAGTACTTGGACGCGATCACCTCGCCCTGTTCGGTGATGCGGATCTGGCCGGAGACGGCGCCCACCGGCTGCGCCAGGATGGCCTGATAGCTCGGCCCGCCGCCGCGGCCGACCGAACCGCCGCGGCCGTGGAACAGCCGCATGCGCACCTGATGCTTGGCGAACAGCTTGGCCAGCTCGATCTCCGCCTTGTACAGCTCCCAGCCGGAGGTGAGGAAGCCGCCGTCCTTGTTGGAGTCGGAGTACCCGAGCATCACCTCCTGCTCGTCGCCCCGCGAGGTGACCAGCGCGCGGTAGGCCGGCAGCGAGAACAGCCGCTCCATGGTGGCCGGCGCCTGCCGCAGATCCTCGATGGTCTCGAACAGCGGGATGATGTTCATGGCGAGCGCCGGCCCGACCCCCGGCGTCAGCAGCCCGGCTTCCTTGAGCAGCAGCGCCACCTCCAGCAGGTCCGACGCGCCGTCGGTCTTGGAGATGATGCAGTTGGGTAGCGCCGCGTCGCCGTAGGTGCGCTTGATCTCGCAGGCGGTGGCCAGGATCGCCAGTTCGCCGGAGGTTTCCTCGGAGTAGGTGCGGTGCGGCGAGTGCAGCGGGCGGGGCGACGCGATCTCCCGGGCCAGCAGCGCGATGCGCTCGTCCTCGGACAGCGCCTTGTAGTCGGGGCAGCAACCGGCCACCGCCAGCAGCTCGGCCACCGTACGCTCGTGCACGTCGGAGTTCTGCCGCAGGTCGATGGGCGCCAGATGGAAGCCGAAGACCCGCGCCGCGACGATCAGCCGGCGCAGCCGCCCGGCCGCCAGCTTGCCCGCCCCCATCGCCTTGAGCGAGGCGGACAGCACCTCCAGGTCGGCCTGCAGCTCGGCGCTGGAGGTGTAGGGATCGGCCTCGGCCACCGCGTGGCGCAGCGCCTGGTGCTGGTCGAGCACGCGGGCGGTGGCCGCGGTGCGGGCATAGATGCCGCTGAGCGCGCGGCGGAACGGCTCGTCCTCGCGGTGCGGCGAGGTGTCGGGCGAGCGCCCGGCAAGCTCCGCCAGCTCCGGCGACATGTCCTTGAGCAGCTTGGACAGCGGCAGCTCGGCGCCCAGCTCATGGATTTCCGCCAGATAGTGGTCGAACACGGCGGCCGACTGCCGGCGCACCGCCTCGCGCAGGATGGGCGCGGTCACGAACGGGTTGCCGTCGCGGTCGCCGCCGATCCACGAGCCGATGCGGAAGAACGGCGGCAGGTGCCATTGCCGCTCCGGATGACGGCGCGCCAGCAGGTCTTCGAAGCGACAGTACAGCTTCGGCAGTTCGGAGAAGAAGGTTTCGGTGTAGTAGGAGATGCCGTTCTTCACCTCGTCGATGACGGCGAGGCGCTGCGGGCGCAGCATGCGGGTGCGCCACAACGTCAGGACGGCGGCTTGCAGCGCGTCGTCGTTCTCCGCCGCCTCCTCGGGCGTCAGGCGGGTGCGGTCGCGCGCGTCGAGCAGGGCCGCCACCTTGTGCCCCAGGCCCAGGATGCTCTTGCGCTGCACCTCGGTGGGATGGGCGGTCAGCACCGGGCTGACCAGGGCGTGGCTCAGGAACTCGGCCAGCCGGTCGGTGCCGAGCCCGGCCGCCTCCAGCCGGTCCAGCGCGTGGGGCTGCGTGCCGTCGCGCGGCGGCGAGCCGGCGACGGCGTGGTCGCGGTTGCGGCGGATGTGGTGCTGGTCCTCGGCGATGTTGGCGAGGTGCAGGAAGTAGGAGAAGGCGCGCACCACCGACATCACCGTGTCGCGCGGCAGCGCGTTCAGGATCTCCGCCATCTCGCGGCGGGCCGAGGCGTCGTCGTGTCGGTTGAAACGCACCGAGGCCTGGCGCACGCGCTCGACCACGCCAAAGACCTCGTCGCCCTCCTGCTCGCGGACGGTGTCGCCGAGCAGACGGCCGAGCAGGCGAATGTCGTCGCGCAACGGGCGATCCTTGTCGGCGTGGGCGGTCGCGTCGGTCTGGTGCAGGGCGGCGTTGGGCGACATGGGCGGGTCACTCTGGCTGGGTGCGGAATGCCAATGGCGCAGAGTTACCCCGACGCGGCGGAATGTCACGCGTTGCATTGCGGCATCACACGAAAACTCCGATGCCGGCCATCATGCCCGCCCGCAATATATCTGATGGCCGTACGCAACGTTTGCCTGCAAACTATACGCACGGACACCAGGAAAAGCGCACCAACCGCATGCACCGGCACGTCCTCTGCCCCCGCCCCTGCCCTCATCGCCTCCCGCCACGAACGGCGGACGCCGCACCGCAACGCCCGGCCGCCCGGCCATGATGGCCCCCTGGTTCCTCCCGATGGTCGCGACGCTGGGCGTGCAGACGCTGGTGGCGCTCAGCCTGTTCGTGGTGCCGGTGATCGCGCCGCGCGCCGCCGCCGACCTCGGCGTCGATCCGGCGCTGGTCGGCGCCTATACGGCACTGGCCTTCGGCGTGGGGATCGTCACTTCGCTGGCGTCGGGCGATCTGGTGCGGCGCTGGGGGGCCGTGCGCACCAGCCAGACCTGCCTGCTGCTGAGCGCCGGAGCCTCGCTGCTCGCGGCAACCGGGTCGCTGCCGCTGTTCGCGCTGAGCGCCGCACTGCTGGGAGCGGCGTTCGGGCCGGAAACGCCGGCCAGCTCGCACCTGCTGGCCCGCGTCACCCCGCCGGCGCGGCGGCCGCTGGTGTTCTCCCTGAAGCAGACCGGCAACCAGTATGGCGGCATGGCGGCCGGCTTCTTCATGCCGACGGTGGCGCTGAGCTACGGCTGGCAGGCCGGAATGGCCGCACTCGCGGTGCTGAGCATAGTTGCGGCCGCTCTGTTGGAGCCGGTGCGCCGCCGCTACGACGACGACATCGTGCCCGGCGCGCCGCTGAAACTCGCCGGGTTCGGGAGAGCCCTGGCGCTGGTGATCGGAAACGGGCCGCTGCGGCGGCTCGCCATCGTCGGCATAGCCTTCGCGTCCGTGCAGCTCTGCCTCACCACCTTCCTGGTCAGCTACGGCGTGACGTCGCTCGGCCTGTCGCTGACCGCGGCCGGCGCCGCCGTCGCGGTAGCGCAGACCGCCGGGCTGGTCGGCCGCATCGGCTGGGGTGCAGTGTGCGGCCGCTGGTGCAGCACCCGCGCGCTGCTGGTGGCGCTCGGGCTGGTCATGAGCGCCGCGGGCGCGCTGCTGGCGCTGGCGGCGCCCGACTGGCCGTTCTGGGCGCTGGCGGTGGTGTGCGCGCTGTATGGCCTGACGGCCAGCGGCTGGAACGGCATCTTCCTGGCCGAGGTCGCCTACCTCGCCCCGGAAGGCCGCACCGGGGAGGCGACCGGCGGCATGATCGCCGTCAGCTTCTGCGGGCTGGTGGTCGGACCGCTGCTGTTCGGCTTGGCGGTGTCGTCCGGGCCGGGCTATGCCGGCGGCTACGCGCTGATGGCACTGGTAAGCCTGGCCGGCGCGACGGCATTGGTCCTGCCGTCGCGGGAAAGCTGAGGCGGAGACGGAACACGGCCCGGCAACGGGTGTTGATGGTTCGCGGCGACGACCATCTTCGGGAGGCGTTCATGGCCACGTACGGCAGCCGGTCCTCCGACACGGCATCCTGGAACCATCGGGCCGGTACCGGTTGGCAGGACCCCGTCCTTCTCCTCGCCCGCGTCCTGATCGGCGCGATCTTCGTCCAAAGCGGCTTCGGGAAGCTTACCGGGCTCGCCGGCTTCACCTCGGCGCTGGAAGGCATGGGGGTGCCCATGGCCCCGGTGGCCGCGATCGCCGGCGCCTGCGTCGAGTTCTTCGGCGGCCTCGCCATCGTGCTGGGGGCGTGGACGTGGCTGGCGGCGATCCTGGTGGCCGGCTTCACCGTGGCCGCGTCCTTCATCGCGCATCGCTTCTGGGACGTAGCGCCCGAGCAGCGCACCATGCAGAACATCCAGTTCATGAAGAACGTCGCCATCACCGGCGGCCTGCTGGCTCTGGTCGCGGCCGGACCAGGGCGTTTCAGCATCGATGGATTCCTGCATCGACGCCGGTCGATGACCTGATTCCCCTTGACCGCTCCGGCACAAAACCGGAAGCGAAGCCAAGACGTGACAAAGCAGCAGCATTGCCACATCAATTTTCATGGCATTCTCTAAATCCGCCAATCCATTGATTTGTGGGGGAACGCAAACAGATTTACTCAAAGGTGGTACTTATTGATTTTTTCCTTATCCATCCGCCGCCTCCATGATAGCTCTCTGCGACTGCACCGCCGGGGGCGGCGTCCCTTGCGGGCCGCCCGGCAGTCAAGCGCGGCACGCGCCCCCATGGCCGGTCCATCGGCCGGGTCATCAGCCGCTTTAGGGCAAGACAAGGAAGCAAGAGGTGAGAGCAATGAGCGGTCCGCTCGGCAGTCCCGCGTCCAAGGGCACAACCTTTGGTCGTCGCGATGCAACCAACGACCCGATCCGTCTTCTGGTGGTGGAAGATGAAGCCCTCGTCGCCCTCTACCTGTCCGACATTCTGGAAGACCTGAGCTACGACGTCTGCGGACTGGCCTCCTCGGGCGCCGAGGCGCTGGACATCGCCGCGCGCGAACAGCCGGCGTTGGCCCTGGTGGACATCGGCCTGCACGGCGCGCTCGACGGCATCCAGACCGCCGAGGCGCTCCGCGACCGCCACGCCGTCGCCAGCCTCTTCATGTCCGGGGCCTCCGATCCGGAGACCCTGGAGCGTGCCCGGACGGTCACACCGCACGGCTTCCTGCACAAACCATACAGCGCCGATCAGCTGAAGAACGCCCTGGAAGGCATCCTCGCCACAGGCTGACGCCGCAGAGCCCGCTGCCCATGGGCCTGCCGGGGGTGGTCGGCAAGATCGGCGTGACGTTCAACGACGTCGTCGAAATGAACGAAGACCTGACCAGTGAACTCTGCCGGCTCAGCCTCTCGACCGGCAAAGAGGGCAAGATCAGCCAGCGTGCCAAGCCGGCGGACGCCGGCGGCGGCTGGAAAATCCACGTGGCCAACATCAACACACTGATCTGCGACCTCATTCAACCCACCATTGAAATGGTGCGGGTTATCGGGGCCGTAGCTTCAGCCGCTTCGGCAAGACGGCCTTGATCATCGACGACGACTTCCGCAACATCGTCTCGCTGGCCAGCATGCTGGAGGCGTGCGGCTTGACGGTGCTGCACGCCGACAGCGGCCGCGGCGACCTGGAGGTGCTGCGCCGGCATCCGGAGGTGGACGTGAACCACCTGCTGCCGTTGCCGCGGGTCTGGACCACAGGACGGGTGGTTCTGAACCGGGAGGATCCTGTCTGATGCCGTTGCGGGAGGACCGTGCCATGCCGTCATCCACGCCGGAGGACCTGGTGGAAGCTCCCCCTCCGGCCGCCGGCATCCTGGTTGTGGACGACGATTCCCGCAACCTGCTGGCCATGCGCGAGGTGCTGGCGGACCTCGGCGCCTCGGTGGTCCTCGCCCGCTCGGGCGAGGAGGCGCTGCGGCAGCTGCTGGACCACGAGTTCGCGGCGATCCTGCTCGATGTCCACATGCCCGGCCTGGACGGCTACGAGACCGCCGAGCTGATCCGCAAGCGCGAGAAGTCGCGCCACATCCCCATCCTCTTCCTCACCGCCATCAACAAGGACGAGGTCCACATCTTCCGCGGCTATTCGGCCGGCGCGGTGGACTACATGTTCAAGCCGGTGGATCCGGAGATCCTGCGCTGCAAGGTCGCCGTCTTCATCGATCTGCACCGCAAGACCGAGGAGGTGAAGCGGCAGGCGGAACAGAAACAGCTCCTGCTGGCCGAAAACTTCCGCATGCGCACCGAGAAGCTTCTTGCCGAACAGGCGTTGCGCCGGTCGGAGGAGCGGCAAGCGCTGATCGCCAGCTCGCTGCCCATCGTGCTCTACACCGCCGAAACCGGGAACGGCTGCCCATTCCGCTACGTCACCGAGAACGCCCTGGATGTGCTCGGCTTCCCCGCCGCGCGTTTCCTTGAGGATTCCGGCTTCTGGGAATCGCGCCTGCACCCCGACGACCGCGAGCGCGTGCTGGAGCATCTGGCGATGTGGCCGGAAACCGGCGTGTCGATGATCGAGTACCGCTGGCAGGGCGCGGACGATGCCTACCGCGTGCTGCTCGATCATGCCGTCGTGCTGCGTGACGGGGCGGGTCAAGCCGGAGAGCTGTGCGGCACCATCCTCGACGTCACCGAGACGCGCGAGATGCAACAGCATCTGGCGCACGCCCAGAAGATGGAGACGGTCGGCCAGCTCACCGGCGGCATCGCGCACGACTTCAACAACATGCTGATGGTGGTCATCGGCAGCCTGGAGCGGCTGGTCCGCATGCTCCCCGACGACCCGGCGGCGCACAAGCGCCTGGACATGGCGATGCAGGCGTCGCTGCGCTGTTCGGACATGACCCGGCGTCTGCTGTCCTTCGCGCGGCGCCAGCAACTCCACCCCGAACCGGTGGACCTCGGCGAACTGGCGGCCGGCATGGGCGAGCTGATGAGCCGCACGCTCGGCCCGGACATCGCGGTGGAGATCGAACACACCGAGGGGGTATGGCCAGCGACGGTGGACCGTTCGCAGGCGGAATCGGCGCTGCTCAACCTCGTCATCAACGCGCGCGACGCCATGCACGGCGCCGGCCGCCTCACCGTGCGCACCGCCAACGTCACCATCGGCGCGACCGAGGCGGGGCCGGACCTGCGCCCCGGCGACTATGTGCTGCTGAGCGTGTCGGACACCGGCTGCGGCATGCCGCCCGAGGTTCTGGAGCGCGCCTTCGAGCCCTTCTTCACCACCAAGGAGGTCGGCAAGGGCACCGGGCTGGGGCTCAGCATGATCCACGGCTTCGTCAGGCAGTCCGGCGGCGTGATCCGGGTGGACAGCGAAATGGACCGCGGCACCGAATTCCGCCTCTACCTGCCGCGCGCCGACGTGCGGCGCCCGTGCGCCCCCGGCGAGGTCGAGCCGGACGGCGACACGTCGGGCCACGGCGAAGTGGTCCTCGTGGTGGACGACGACCGCGACGTGCGCAGCGTGGCGGCGTTCAGCTTGCAGGACCTCGGCTATACTGTGATCGAGGCCGAGACGCCGCGCGATGCGCTCGACATGCTTGCCGGTGAACAGCCCGTGGCGCTGCTGTTCACCGACATCGTCATGCCCGGCGGCATGAACGGCCTGGAACTGGCCCGCGAGAGCCTGAAACTGCGCCCTGCCCTGAAGGTGCTTTATGCCTCCGGCTACGCGCACGGGATCGGCCAGGGCCACGCCGCGACGCCCGGCTCGGAGATCCTGCTGAAGCCCTACCGCAACCGCGACCTGGCCGAGGCGGTGCGCCGCGCACTGAAAGCGGAAGCGCCGCCGTCGTGACGGGCGGGGCCGGGGATACCGGTGCTTTGTGCGTGTGAGGTCGGCCCGCCCCGAATGTTGAGGGCGTTAGAAAGCAGAGAGCCAGGATTGTGGGATCATGAGTTTGCACACTCCTTCGGAAGAGTGGAGGGGCGAGAGTGAGGATCGCCTCCGTGCCTTCATCGAAAGCGCGCCGCGAAAGATGTGGATCAGCCGGCCCGACGGAACCGCCGTGTTCTTCAATCGGGAATGGCGCGAATACACCGGGCTTACGGGGACCGACGTGTCCCTGACGTGGAGGGATGCCGTTCATCCGGGGGATCGCCCGCGCGTGGAGGAGATCCGTAACAGGGCGGTTTCCCAGGGCGAACCGTACGATGTCCAGATCCGGCTGAGACAGCGCAGCGACGATACCTACCGCTGGCATATCGGGCGTGTGGCCCCCGTCCATCTTCATGGAAAGCTGATCGCATGGATCGGGGCGGCGACCGACATCGACAGCCGGCTTCGGGCAGAGGCGGCACTGCGCGAAAGCGAGGCCAACTTCAGAACCATGGCGAACGCCATCCCCCAGCTCGCCTGGATGCGGGATCTCAACGACCAAAGCCTTTGGGTCAATGAGCGCTGGTTCGAGTTCACCGGCTCATCAATGGAACAGATACAGGAGGATGGATGGCGGACAGCCATCCACCCCGACCACATTGGCGAGGCGATGGAGGTCATTCGGGCCGCGCGGGAACGCGGCGAGCCCTGGGAATATGTCGCGCCGCTGCGCGGAAAGGACGGCAGCTATCGCTGGTTCCTCTGCCGCGCGGTTCCCATCCGCGACGAGGTCTCGGGGACCATCACGCGCTGGCTCGGCACCGGCACGGACATCAACGAGCAACGGGAGGCGCAGGAGCGGCAGCGGCTGCTGACCCAGGAGGTAAGCCACCGCGTGAAGAACAGCCTGTCGCTCGTCGCCGCCCAGCTTTCGCTGCAGGCGCGGGCTTCGGACGACGACGACGTCCGGAATGTGCTGATGGACGCCTATTCCAGGGTGCTGACGATCGCTCGGGTGCATGACCATCTCTGGCGGCAATACGATTCGAAGTTTATCGAGATCGGCGGGTTCCTCCGCGACCTGTGTAACAAGCTGCAGGAAACCGCGCCGAGCCACGAGCTGACCTTCAACAGCAGCCGGATCATCGTTCCTACCGACCAAGCCGTACCGATCGGGCTGATCGTCAACGAACTCGTGACCAACGCCCTCAAATACGCCTACCCTGAAAAATCCAGCGGTGTGATCCGAGTCAATCTTCGCGCGTCCGAGGACGCGTCGCTCACCCTGGAGGTGATCGACCATGGGGTCGGAATGCCGGACGGCTTCGATCTGTCCAGGCCTACCAAGAGCCTCGGGATGCGGCTGCTGATCAACACCATCCGGCAGATCAACGCGACGGCCGCCATATCCCCCATGCATCCGGGCACACGGTTCGAAATCCGCATCCCGGCCGATCGGGCCGGCTGATCGGCTATGAAAGGGCGCGGTGCACGCCCCTTTCCCCTCGGGGTGGGATTCGCGGTTATACGAAACCGCCCTGGCCGCCCTATCCGATGGCTCCGCGCTCCCGCAGCGCTGCGATCCGCTCGGCAC
>JAEYOB010000055.1 GCA_023412175.1 Pseudomonadota bacterium
TACAGGGGCTGCTCGGTCTTGGCGGCGGGTTCGCCATCCTCGGAAATGATTCGACGAATGGAGGCGAGGATTTCCTCCATCGACGGTTCTTGCTGGCCCTTATCGCTCATCGTGGCAAAACCCGGAACGTCAAGCTGGCCCAACCCTAGGGCACGACTGGATAAAAAGCCACAAGACAAAAACGGCCCGCCATGGCGGGCCGCTTGCGTGGATCGACGGGATCAGTCGGCCACGCCGGTGCCGATCCACTTGTCGCGGGTCGCCCGGTAGTGCGCTTCGAAGTCGTAATACTGGACAGGCAGACGAAGCTGCTGCGCCGTCAATTGCCCGATCGAGCTCAGTACGGTGAATGCCTGGACCATTTCGTCGCGCTGCGCGCGCACGAGGTTGACGCGGGCGTTCAGCAGTTCCTGCTCCTGGTTGAGCACGTCGAGCACGGTGCGCGAGCCGACCTGCGCCTCCTGGCGCACGCCTTCCAGGGCGATCTGCGCCGACTTGATCTGCGCCTGGAAGGAATCGATGCTGGCGCGCGCCGTCATCAGCGCCTGCCACGAGCTGATGGCCGCCGATGCGACCTGCCGGCGGCTTTCGTCGATCTGGATGCGCGCCTGATTCGCCGTCTCCTTGGCTTCGCGCACCAGCGCTTCCGGCTGGCCGGCGGAGTACAGCGGGATGACGATCTGCGCCTGAATGGAACCACTGTCCTGGCGGGTGATCGGCGTGCCGGCCCCGAAGGAGCTGGTGGTCCCGGCGTCGAAGGTGCGCGTGCCCTGCGCCGACAGGCGGGCGGACGGGAGCAGACGCCCGAACTGCTGGTCCACCACCTCGCGCTGCGCCGATTCCTGGAACGCGGCGGACAGGACCGCGGGGTGGTTGGCACGCGCCATTTCCACCACCTCGTCCAGCGTCGCCGGCAGCTTGAAGGTCGGCTTCGGCGCCTTGAGGGTCTTGCCGGGCATGGTGCCGATGAAGCGTTCGTACACCGCGCGCGAGGCCGCCAGGGTGCCTTCGGATGAGATCCGGTTGGCGATCGACGCGGCAAGGCGCGACTCGGACTGGCTGACGTCGGTGCGCGTGTACTCACCCACCCGGAAGCGGTCGCGGGCGGCTTCGAGCTGGCGGCGGAGCACCTGCTCGTTGTTGATGTTGAGCGTCAGCACCGACTGGTTTTGCACCACGTCCATGTAGGCCGATGCGGCGTTCAGCAGAACCTGCTGCTCGGTGTTCACGACGATCGCGCGCTGCGCCTCGACCAGCCGCTCCGTGCGGCGCACGTTTGGGCCGACGGTGGCGTCGTAGATCGGCTGGGTCACCGAAAGGCCCGCCGCCTTCGGCGTGGTGGAGTTGGTCAGATCGTTACCGCCAGCCCCCTGGACCCTGCTGTTGGTGCGGTTGCCCGATATGCTCAGCGTGCCCTGCACTGTCGGCCGGTAGCCGGACAACGCCTGGGCCACGCGCTCGTCGGTGGCGCGGAGGGCCGCGCGCTGTGCCGCCAGCGTCGGGTTTGTGGAGTAGGCCTGAGCCAGCGCCTCTTCCAGCGTCTGCGCAACGGCGCCCCCGCTGCCGAGCGCGATGACGCTGCTGACGACTGCAGTCGTCAGCCAACGCGGAGCAATACGGCTTCGAACGCTCATGTCTCTAGACCTTCTTTCTCTTTGGTCCAACGCTCCCCAGCATCGAACATACCCCATCGGCCCACTCCGGCCGAAGCCCAGACTTCGCTGTACGCCGGACGCCCCCGTCCGGCGCGGTCAGAACTCGAACTTCGGCTTCGGTTCGAAGCCGGGCAGCAGGTGCGGCTGAGCCTCGAACAGAACGCGGCTGGAAACGGCGCGGCCGTACCGCTGATAGAGCCGCACTTCGCCCAGTCCGCGCTCACCCAGCACGGTCACGACCATGCGCCCGCCCTCGGCCAGCTGCTCGCAGATCGCCTGGGGGACCTCCGACACCGCGCCCTCGAAGACGATGACGTCGTAAGGCGCCTTGGCGGCATGACCTTCGCCGAGCGGCCCGTTGACCACCGTGGCATTGGAAAGCCTGGCCTGGATCAGAGCGCTTTCGGCGGCGGCTGCCAGCTTCGGATCGGATTCGACGCCGACGACGCTGGCGGCGATGCGCGCGAGCACGGCCGTGGAGTATCCGGTGGCGCAGCCGACGTCCAGCACGGTCGCCGATTCGTCGACGCCGGCTTCCTGGAGCATCCGGGCGAAGACCATCGGCTCCATGATGTAGCGACCGTTGCCGAGCGCGATGTTGCCATCGACGTAGGCGACGCCGCGCAACGCCTGCGGCACGAAGATCTCGCGCGGAACGTCCATCAGGGCGTCCACCAGACGGTGGTCGGTCACCTTGTTGGGACGGATCTGGCACTCGACCATGTGGAAACGGGCGGCGGCATAGTCGGACATGGCGGTCGCAATCGCAGCGGTTGAAACGGGACAGCGCCGAACCGGGCGGTCGGCGTTGCTGCCTGCCGCTATATATCCGTAACCAACCGCGAACACAACGCCGAGGGGCGGGCCGAGGGGCGGTCTGTGATAATTGAATGCCGGCAACGGTCTCGCTCGGCTTGACCGCGCCGCCGAAGGGTACTATACGGGGGCCTCCGAAGCGGACGGCAGCGTCCGGCCGGACACCGGATGGCGCGGTGGCAGAGTGGTGATGCAGCGGACTGCAAATCCGTGTACGTGGGTTCGATTCCCGCCCGTGCCTCCATCCCCCTATCAGAGAATTTATCGAAGAATTCGGACGTTCAGGCGCGCCATGGCGCGCCCGTGACTCCGAAAAATTCTTCCGGAAAGCCTTGGCAGCCGCGGCGGCTTCCGCTATATAGCCGCCCACGCGCTGATCCGGCGTGGCGCAGCGGTAGCGCAGCGGACTGTTAATCCGTTGGGCGTAGGTTCGAATCCTACCGCCGGAGCCAATTGAAAAGGCCAGCCTCTTCTGGAGGCTGGCCTTTTTCATTATCCTCCCGACCAATCGGAGGGATGGCGAAAGGACGGCCCACCCCCACCCTTCGGGCGTACACTCTTCCGTGGAATTGGGTTTACCCTTTCAAAAAAGGGAATGCCACGTCGGCGTCGGCGCAGCCAATGCGTTGGCCCCATGCCATGGAGGGTGCCATGTCGTTGAGAAACGACTCCGACCTCGACCGGTTTGACGGCCGGCATGATGGCTGGTTCGGCGCCGCGGTTGTATTCGCCGCCGGAATCATGGCGGCGCTCCTTCTGATGAGCATGGACTGGAGCCCGGCCCGCGAGGGCGATGCCCTCGCGCTGAGGACCGAGAACACGCGCCAGCTCGTGATGGTGCCGCTGCCGCTGCGGTGAAGGGCGGCGTTACCCCTCGAAGTCGTCGTAGATGGTTCGCCCGTCCGCATCGACGGGTGCCGCCTGGCCGCCGTCGCGCTTCCACTCTCCGCACCAGTCGGTGGACAGGGTGACCGGGAACCGGCCGTCGGGATCGCGCGGCGTCACCACCGGCGGGAAGCGGCGGCAGGTGCCCTTGGGGCCGCGCTGTCGCATGCCGTGCCCTTCCCAGTAGCGGCACGTATAGCAGGAATCAGGTCGCTTCATCGTCGAATGCGCTCTCGAACCGGTTGGCGGTCATCGCGGCGCATTTTCGGACACCCGGCCCGGCGCGTCGAATCTTATCGCCGCTCAGTGCCCTTCCGGGTCGGACACCGGCCGGCCGGGCCGCATCTCGTTGGAGCAGCGCTGGTAATAGTCCTTGATGTCGGCGTCCAGCTCGCGGCGGCGGCGCGCGTCCGGCGAATCGGCGGGCGCGTCGGTGAGGCGCTGGAACTCGCTGACGGCGCGTTCCAGTTCGCGGTCGCTGTTGATCGGCATTGCGGTTCTCCTCGGGTCTGTGATCCGGCTGACCTGATGAACACGTCCGCCACGGCGAAGGTTTCCGCCGCTTGATGTGTCTCGCGCCATCATCATCTTACCCTTAGGGAAACGCGGACCGCCGTGGAGGGCGACATGGGCGCTGTGCACCGTTACCTCGCGGCCCTTGTCATGCTGATTTTGGCGGCCGTCCCGGTCCGTGCCGCCGAGGGCGAACCCAGGCTGGCCCCGGAAGCGCTGCTGCGCGCCATCGTCCGCATCGACGTGACCGCCCCGCCCGATTCGCAGAGTGCCCGCACGCTGGGGGCCGAGCGGGTCGGCACTGGATCGGTGATCGACAACGACGGGCTGATCCTCACCATCGGCTACCTGATCATGGAAGGCGCGGAGCTTAAGGTCACCGACTCCGAGGGACGCGCCTTTCCGGCGGAGTTCGTCGCCTACGACCACGTCAGCGGCTTCGGGCTGGTGCGCGCCGGATTCGGCTTCCGTGCTTCGCCGATCAGGCTCGGCAACGCCGCCGCCCTGAAGGCGGGGGATGCGGCGGTGGTGCTCAGCCGCGCCGGCTTCCACACCGCCCTGCCCGTGCGCGTCGTCGGCCGGCGTGAGTTCGCCGGCTATTGGGAGTACCTGCTGGACGAGGCGATCTTCACCACCCCGCCCCACCC
>JAEYOB010000273.1 GCA_023412175.1 Pseudomonadota bacterium
AGTTGAAGCCGTCGTCGGCGCCGCCGCTCTGGGCGTGGGCGCGCGAGCGGGTGCGCTGGCCGAAGCCGCCGTGCCGCTCGTTGCCCGACGCGTCGATCTCGCCGCGGTCGTAGCGGGCGCGCTTCTCGGAATCGGAGAGCAGCGCGTAGGCCGCCGAGATCTCCTTGAAGCGTTCCTCGTTGCCGGCGTTCCCCGGCTTGAGGTCAGGATGATGCTGCTTGGCGAGCTTGCGATACGCCTTCTTGACGTCGTCGGCGCTGGCGCTCTTGGTCACGCCGAGAACAGTGTAGGGATCGCGAATCTGGGCCACGGGCAGACTTGTCCTTCACCCCAGAACCGGGGCGCAACGGGCGGTTCAGCTGTTCCTGATGATCTTCCACGTACCGTCCGCTTGTTTGCAAGCGGTTCCGTAGATCAACTCCGTCTGTTTGCCGACGGTTACCGTTTGCTGGTACTCCCGGCAATAGGTGCCGGCGGAGTTGTAGCCCTCGCGGGTGCTGGTGATCGTACCGGAATTGCCGGTCTGCGGGTTGTTCCAGAAGATGCGCTCGCCCACCGGCGCGGCGTAGGCGCGCTTGGCCGCGGCCTCGGCCTGCGGCAGGTCGGCCTTGTCGATCGTGACGTCCTTGCCGATGAAAGCGCCGACCATCGTGCCGGTGCCGGTCGAGGCCAGCTTGCTGTTGCCGGTCCCGTACTGCGAGTTGATGACGCCGCCGATGACGCTTCCGGCGCCGGAGCTTTCCTTCTGGGCCGACTGGCAGCCGGCCAGCAGGGCCGCAGCCGCCAGCACGGGGATGAACGTCTTGACCATGGATGCCTGCCTCGAAGAGTTGTCTGTGTCTCGTTCATGGGGGGCATCCGCAAATGGGGCGCTCCCGTCCGTCTCGGACAGTGATATATGCGAACGCACGCTGTCTGTGAATTGCGATGAAGCTGTGACCACGCTTCGCGCCCCAAGGAACCAAGAGGCGGGCCGGTATGAGTGATTTAACCGAGCAGGACCCCTACGCGCTGTTCGCCGTCTGGATGGAGGAGGCCACCCGCAGCGAACCGGCCGATCCCAACGCCATGGCGCTGGCCACCGCCGACGCCGAGGGGCGGCCGTCGGTGCGCATGGTGCTGCTGAAAGGCATCGATGCGCGGGGATTCGTCTTCTACACCAACACCGAAAGCCGCAAGGGCATGCAGCTCGGCGCCAATCCCAACGCGGCGCTGTGCTTCCACTGGAAGTCGCTGCGGCGGCAGGTGCGCGTGGAGGGCGCGGTGGAGCGGGTGACCGACGCCGAGGCGGACGCCTATTTCGACAGCCGCGCGCGCGACAGCCGCATCGGGGCCTGGGCCTCGCAGCAGTCGCGCCCGATGGAGGGCCGCTGGGAGCTGGAGAAGCGCGTGGCGCAGTACGCCGCCAGGTTCGCGCTGGGCAAGGTGCCGCGGCCGGAGCACTGGACCGGCTTCCGGGTGCTGCCGGCGCGCATCGAGTTCTGGCAGGACAAGCCGTTCCGCCTGCACGAGCGCGTCGAGTTCCTGCGCGACGGCGACGGCTGGACGACGCAGCGTCTGTTCCCCTGATGGGCGCCGCCGAAGACCGCGCCGGCCGGCTGCGGCGCTGGGCGACCTACGCCAGCGTGACCATGGCGTCGATGCTGATCGTCGCCAAGCTGGGCGCCTATCTGCTGACCGAATCGGTGAGCATCCTGTCCTCGCTCATCGACTCCAGCACCGACCTGATGGCCTCGGTGGTGACGCTGCTGGGGGTGCGCCACGCCCTGCGCCCGGCCGACCGTGCCCACCGGTACGGCCACGGCAAGGCGGAGGCGCTGGCGGCGCTTGCGCAGGCGGCGTTCATCGGCGGCTCGGCGGCGTTCCTGGTGATCGAGGCGGTGCGCCGGCTGATCGTCCCCGCTCCGGTCGCCGAGACCGGCGCCGGCGTCGCGGTGATGCTGCTGTCCATGGCGATGACCGCGGCGCTGGTCACCTTCCAGCGCTACGTGGTGCGCCACACCGGCTCCATCGCCATCGGCGCGGACCGGCTGCATTATGCCGGCGACCTGCTGATGAACGCGGCGGTCATCACCGCGCTGCTGCTCACCCGCTGGACCGGTGTCGGCGCGGTGGACCCGCTGTTCGGCATCGGCATCGCGGCGTTCCTGCTGTACGGCGCCCGGGGCATCGCCCGGGAGGCGCTGGCCGTGCTGATGGACCGCGAGCTGCCGCAGGAGGACCGCGACCGCATCACCGCGCTGGTGCTGGCACACGGCGAGGCGCGCGGCCTGCACGACCTGCGAACCCGCAGTTCGGGCACCGGCGTGTTCATCGAACTGCATCTGGAACTCGACCCGCACCTGAACCTCGTGCGGGCGCACGACATCACCGACGCCATCGAGCGCGAACTGCGCGACGCCTTCGTCAACTCCGAGGTGATGATCCACCAGGAACCGGCGGGCCTGAACGATGAGCGTCTGGACAATCGCATCGCGGGCGAGGGGTAACGCGACCCCCGACCAAAGTCCTGTTCGGTCCGGATCCGCCTGGAGCTGTGAAATCGTTGTTATACGAGGAAAAGCGGATATCCCCACTTTTCCGGCGTTGTTGCGATTTTGAAGGAATTTTGCAATAATCGGGCCGGGGAAGAAACGCATCTAAGCGCACCATAACAAAACAGCAATAATGGCGGACGCAATGGACAGCACCCTCGGCAACCGTTCGTTTCTGATTGCGGACATCGCGGCGGAAGCGGGTACGCTGGGCATCGAGATCGCCGACGTGGCGGGGCACGTCGAGGACGTCAGCACCCGTATCGCCAGGCAGGCCGAGGTCTTCGCCCAGCTCCGCGACACCGGCACGAAGATGACCGCCAGCACCCACAACATCTCCGCCGCCTCGTCGGTGGCGCGCCGGGTGACGGAGCGGGCGCGGCAGGAAGTCGAATCCTCGCACGATCGCGTGCACCAGTCGCTGTCGGACATCCATACGCTGGTCGCTGCGGTGGGCGGCATGGAAAGCCAGATCGCCGGCCTGCGCGAGGCGCTGGAGCGCGTCGGCAAGGTTGCCAAGGAGATCTACGCCATCGCCAAGCAGACCAACCTGCTGGCGCTGAACGCCACCATCGA
>JAEYOB010000540.1 GCA_023412175.1 Pseudomonadota bacterium
GGCCTGCTGCACGCCGTCCGCCGCTGATCCGGCGGTGTATCCATCCTTACTCAAAAGTAGGTACCTTACTTTTTCGTACGTTCTTGTCGTTCGGAAAACTTACTGGCACCTATCGCATGAAGCAACCGCGGTTCGCACCCGCGTTCCTCAGTCCGCTGAGCGTAAGGAAACCTCATGCCTCTCGATCTACCCGCCCCCATCGCCGCCTATTTCGTCGCGGACAAGGGGGCTGCCGACGCCGTCGCCAAGTGCTTCACCGAAGCCGCCGTCGTGAAGGACGAAGGCCACACTCATACCGGCCGCGCCGCCATCACGGCATGGAAGGCGGCGGCATCGGCCAAATACAACTATACGAGCGCGCCTATCGCGATCGAGCAGAAGGACGGGAAAGCCGTCGTCACGAGCCATATCGTCGGCGACTTCCCCGGCAGCCCCGTGGACCTTCGTTATGTCTTCGTTCTCAAGGGTGACAGGATCGCGGCCCTGGAGATCGTGCCATGACATTCGACCTTGCCATCAAAGATCGCCGAGCGCTCGTCACGGGCGCGACGAAAGGCATCGGCTCGGCGGTGGTCGAAGTCCTGCACGCGTCCGGCGTGAAAATTACGGGGACGGCCCGCTCCGTGCCCGACACCGCACCCGACGGCGTGCACTATGTCGCCGCCGACGTCTCGACGCCCGAAGGCTGTGCGGCCGTCAGCAAGGCGGTGCTCGACCGATACGGCGGGATCGACTTCGTCATCAACGTGCTGGGAGGCTCGTCGGCTCCTCCGGGCGGCTTCGCAGCGCTCGACGATAACGTCTGGCGCAGGGAACTGGACCTCAACCTGATGCCGGCGGTTCGCCTGGATCGCGCGCTCCTGCCGTCGATGATCGAACAGGGATCGGGGGTCATCATTCATGTGACCTCGATCCAACACCGACTTCCGCTTCCTGAGTCGACCACGGCCTATGCGGCTGCCAAGGCCGCACTTGCAACCTACAGCAAGAGCCTGGCGAAAGAGGTCACGCCCAAGGGCATCCGCGTGGTGCGCGTATCGCCGGGTTGGGTCGAAACCGAGGCCGCCGTCGCTCTGGCCGAGCGGCTGGCCGAGCAGGCGGCCACCGATTATGAAGGCGGCAAGCAGATCATCATGAACGCGCTCGGCGGCATCCCGCTCGGCCGTCCAGCCAAGCCGAAGGAAGTGGCCGATCTCATCGCCTTCCTCGTGTCACCGCGCGCCGGCGCCATCACCGGGGCCGAATATGTGATCGACGGGGGGACGGTCCCCACGACTTAGAAAAGCGGACGTTCGCGAGTGAGCGACCGGGAGTGCTCGAACGTCGAAATTCAAGCCGAGACACGACCGGACTCTGAGGCGCGGCCATACAGATGCGCAGATAAGCGGGTAAGCGGGGGCGCGGATATCGGATCACACGCACGGGACCGCGTCGGCACCATTGTTCAAGGGGAGGAATCACCTCGTTCTGAACGCCACCCGAACGGCCTTACACGCATCGAGCGACATAGCAATGGTGGACCGATCGCGCAAGGACGTGCGACATTCCGCCAACTCATACCTTTGGGAATTCAATCGTGCGTATACTCTTCTACTCCTTAGTGCTTGCGCTGACCGCCGGTCCGGCGATGGCGGCTTCCCAGGATCTTCGCTTCTACCATGTGGATCTGTTCCCGCCGACGCAGGCGATGGCCGCCGATCCGAACGGATCCCTCGCGAAGCGTCTTCCTGAACTGCCGGCACTCGCCAGCATGTACCAGTTCGGACCGAGCACGGGCATACTCACCGTCGAGGCGGATCCAACGAACCACGCCAAGATCGAGCGCCTCGTGGCGGCCTTCAATGCACGTCCCCGGATCGCCGTCCAGTACACCGTCATGAACAACGGGCATGGAGTGTACAACGGCGTCGCCCTGGTCCGTCACAACGACGACTACATGCCCGGAGCCAGTTCCACGAACGTGATCGGCAATACTGTGGCAAGCGGCTATATCGTCCGCGCCAATGCCTCTGTGCGTGATGGACGCGTCGCGACACGACTCGTGGTCTGGGCCAAGCCTGCGGGCGGCGGCGCCAACGAGCTCGATCGGACCGTCGTGCTTCAGCCGGGCATGGAGGCAGAGGTGCCGCTGGAGGGACCCGACAAGCTGTCATTGAAGGTGACCGCGCAGGTCCTTCCACTTCGGTGACCGACGCGGTCACCGTACCGTCCACCTACGGAAACGATCGGATTAATCAGCCGGCAGCCGCTTGCCTGCGCGCCCGCGCGGGATCGCTGATAAGCGTCTCCGGCTGACACCGGAGAGTGAGGCTCTTCGGCCTTGGTCTTATCAGCGCCGGCCTGATCGCAATGCTCGCCGTAATTGGACGGCGAGCACGGGGTAGCGGCGTCGGTGCTCGAAATCGGCATCGTGTCTGCCCGATGATGGGGGCCCCCATGCCAGAGGGTGCGCTTCCATGGCCGACACCACGCCCACCGATTTCACCGACATCCTCGAGGCGTCCGCCTCCGCCGACTTCCCCAGGCGCATCGCCGACACGTTGGCCGAGCACAACGTCCTGCTCTGGGCAGGCGGGCCGCTGCCGTTCGGCTGGTCCGGCGGCACCGTCGCCGACGACCACCTCCTGGTCGCACTCAACGGCAGCATCGTGTACGTCATGGCCACATGGACCGAACCCGGCACCTGGCGCGACCGACGCGACGTCTGGCGCGACGCCGGCGGCCGCTGCCTGCCGTCGCCGGTGCTGGCTGCCGATGCGGCGGCGAATGCGCTGGTCAAGCGGTTCAATGCCGCAATCCCCCCGAACCATCCCTTCGATGTCCATGCCATCGTGCTCGTCCACCCGGACGCGACACTGCCGGTTGACGACACGGACGCCGAGGCGCTGTGGAGCGAATGGCGGGTCGACGTATTCTCGCTCGCCGGCGGCGATTGGCCAACGCTCGGCGGGCTCCTTCAGTTTGACGGCCATGCACCGCCGGATCCGGCCCTGGTCGCCGTTCTCGACGCCGGGCAGCCCCTCAGCTCGGCTGAGGAGGACCAACCGGCCGCCGGCGCAAGCACATCCGTCGCCACGAACGTCATGTTCGCGGACACCGCGATGCACCCCGGACCGATGCGCTGTCTGTACAACCGCGTCAGGCAGAAGGACCGCTCCGCGGGTGAGGCGGTCGGCCGAGTGCTCGGCATCAGCGGACTGTGCCTTGCCTGTAGCGCGGTGCTGGCCTTCGCCGTTCTCGCCTGCACCGCGTGATGGACTCCCGGGCAACTGCCGCCATGGACGCGGCATCCTTCCTGCACGGCTTCGTCGACGGCTCTGGGAGACATTCCTCGTCCGGCGGGCTGAGCCTCCCCCGCCGGTGCTCGAACGGCAGCACGAAGGGGCGGTACACTGCAGGACGAGGACGCCTCACCCACCGCGACCTCCAGACGGTGCACTGGCCGGCGGGATGTGAACCATTCCGCCGGCATTTCCTTCGCCGTTTCCCCTCCCCCCCCGATGCCCGGCGCCAGCCACAGTCGGGCAGGCCGTATGAGCCGGCTGCGAATCGCCGTCACACGGTGTCCGTGCGCGGAGCGTGCGGGCCA
>JAEYOB010000313.1 GCA_023412175.1 Pseudomonadota bacterium
GTACATCGCCGCCACCTACGGTCATGGCTGGACGAAGCGCGGCGCGCCGGCCGACGCGCCGGCGGCCGAGGTGGAGATCGCCGCCGACTTCGCCGAGGGCGACGCCGCCCGTGACGCCGCCGACGATCTGCTGGACCAGCTCGCCCCGCTGGCGGCGCCGAAGGTGGGCGCCATGGCCGACCAGGCCAAGGCGCTGCTGGACGACTGCGCCGACCTGGCCGAGTTCCGTGACCGCCTGCTGGAGCTGCACGGCGCCATCCCCACGGCCGAGCTGGCCGAGCTGCTGGGCGCCTCGCTGGCGCTGGCCGACCTGACCGGCCGTAACGAGATCCGGGGGGACGGGCGGTGATCGGCCGTCCGGCCTTCCTTGACCAGAACGTCTCCGCCGGGCGGCCGGCGGGGGCCGGGGTGTTGACGCACCCCGAGCCGCGGGGGTTGAGCCCGCATGTCCGCATCTGGCCGCGACGCGGCCATCCCGCCTCCCGCGCGCGCGGGGCGGGCACCATAGGCTTGAACACACATGGAGGAAATCCGCTGCGGCTCCTGCGCCCGGCTATTGGCGCGCGGAACAGCATCAATCCTGGAGATCAAGTGTCCGCGCTGCGGCACCATGAATCACATGAGGGCCGCGAGCCCCCCATCCGAGCGCCCCGGAGCGCCCGACTCGACAGGCTCGCATGCACCTTCTCATCCCCGTTCCGGCGCCGCGCGTCCTCGCTACGGCGCCGCCACCCTCTACCAGGCCGACGCGCTCCACGTGCTCCCCCAGCTCGTGCCCGGCTCCATCGACCACGTCATCACCGACCAGCCGTACTCCAGCGGTGGCCTGTTCGCCCACGCGCGCACCCAGCGCACAACGGAAAAGTACGTCATGAAGACGAGCGCCCGCCGCCAGGTCTACCCGGAGTTCATGGGCGACAACCGCGACCAGCGCTCCTATGTGGCTTGGTTCGCAGTGTGGGCGGCGCTCTGCTTCGACCTGATGCGGCCAGGCGGCTTCTTCGTCTGCTTCACCGACTGGCGCCAGCTCCCCGCGACCACCGACGCTGTGCAGGCGGCCGGCTTCATCTGGCGCGGCGTCGCCGTCTGGGACAAGACGGAGGCCGCCCGGCCGGACAAGGGCATGTACCGGCGCCAAGCCGAATACGTGGTCTGGGGCAGCAAGGGCACGCCCCGCGTCGCGGCCGATGCGGAGTGCATCCCCGGCGTCTTCCGCCACATCGTCCTGCAGAAGGACAAGCACCACATCGCCGGCAAGCCGTCCGCTCTGATGGCCGACGTGCTCCGCATCGCCCGGCCCGGCGAGACGGTGCTGGACCCGTTCATGGGCTCCGCCACCACCGGCACCGCGGCGTTGAAGCGCGGCTGCCGCTTCCTTGGCATCGAGCGCAGCCCGGACATCTTCCCCACCGCGGTCGCGCGGATCGCCGCCATCGCCGCCGATCTGGAGGCCGCCGCCCCCCATGCCTGATCCCGTCGCCGTCTCCGCCGTCCTCTTTCAGGAGGCCATCGACTACCAGCGCAGCAAGGTGGGCATGCCGTCGCGCGCTTGGACCGACCTGTGGGAGGGCATGCACGCCCGCAGCTTTGTCGTCGCCGGCGCCACGAAGGCGGCGCTGGTGGCCGACCTGAAGGCGGCGGTGGACAAGGCGCTGGCGGAGGGGCGCACCATCGCCGACTTCCGCAAGGACTTCGACACCATCGTCCAGCGGCACGGTTGGGACTACAACGGGGAACGCGGCTGGCGCACCCGCACCATCCTAGAGACCAACCTCCGCACGGCCTACGCCGCCGGCAAGTGGCAGCAGGCCCAGGCCACCAAGGACCGCCGGCCGTACCTGCGCTATGTCGCCGTCCTGGACCGCCGCACCCGGCCAGATCATCGCGGCTGGCACGGCACCGTCCTGCCCATTGACGCGGCCTGGTGGGCCACCCACTACCCGCCCTGCGGTTGGGGCTGCCGCTGCACCGTCCAGACGCTTTCCGACCGCGACCTGACCCGCTACGGCTACAGCGTGTCGGACGAGCCGGAGGTGGAGTGGGTGGACCGCCGGGTGACCACCCCGGACGGCGCCACCACGGTGCAGGTTCCAAAGGGCATCGACCCCGGCTGGGCCTACAACCCCGGCGCGGCCGGCCTCGGCACCAGCGAGGCGCGCATGGCCTTCGAGCGGCACGGCCCTTGGGAGGCGCTGGAGGCGCCGGGGCACAAGGAGGCACCGCCACTACCGCCACTGGAGGCGGTGAAGCCTGCCGCCAAGCTCGGGCCGCGCGCCCGGCCGGGTGACCCCGACCACCTCCGCCGCCTGTGGCGTGAGGGTGTCGGCGCCGACAGCGTCACGCTGAAGGACCCGCTGGGCGATAGGGTGCAGCTCTCCCAGGCGGTGGTGGAGCACATGCTGGAGGAGCCGCGCCGCCAGGACGGGCGCGAGGCGGTGTTCCCCCAGTTGCGCGAACTGGTGGAGCACCCGGCGGAAATCTGGGTGGGTTTCGCGCGCTCCGCCGTCTCCGGCCGTGTCATGCTGCGCCGGCGCTACGTCCGCCTCTTCGACACGGGGAAGGAGCGGGTGGTAGCGCTGGTCGCCGACTTGGACAACGGCGTCTGGTCGGGCCTCACAACGATGCCGGCCCAGCCGCGCTACCTGAAGGCGCTGCGGATCGGTGTCCGGGTGTATGACGAGCTGGCGGAGGAGTGATGGACAATCGGCCCCCGGCGCTGGCCCTGTCGCCCGGCATCGGCCATCGGGGGCGCGGCCCCGGCCGAAGCCTGCCCCCGGAATATAGGGCTTCCCACCGCCCCCGGAAAGCGTATCCTACAGCGCGTCGGGGCACCCGGCCGGGGCGCTGGGCCGTCCCCACCCCGGAAGACGCATCCAGCCCCCTTTAAAACCCCTTTAACGTCGATCCTGCGCGCGAGGTAACCCGGCGGGGTGAACAGTTCACCCCCGGACGGGGTAGCTGCGCCGTTCCATAGTCGCCCTCGGACCTGAACCCCAGGGGCGACCCCGTGCCTTCCATCGAAATCTTCCGCGCCGGTTCTCACCGCACCGCCCAGGGCAAAGCCGTCACCGTGACGGAGACCGATCTGGCTGCCGTTGCCGCCGCCTACGACCCGGCGGCGCACGAGGCGCCGGCGGTGATCGGCCACCCGGCGCAGAACGCCCCGGCCTACGGCTGGGTCAAGGGCCTGCGCGTAGAAGACGGCTCGCTGCTGGCCGACTTCGACCAGGTCAACGCCGACTTTGCCGAGATGGTCAACTCCGGCGCCTTCAAAAAGGTCAGCGCGTCCTTCTACCCGGCCGGCTCGGTGGCGAACCCGAAGCCCGAGGGCATGTACCTGCGCCACGTTGGCTTCCTTGGTGCCCAGCCGCCGGCCATCAAGGGCTTGGCCCCGTTCAACTTCGCCGACGATGGCGCCGACGCGCTGGACTTCGGCGAGGTGCGGTCCTCCGACGTGTCCTGGTTGGCGCGCATCACCGGCGACCTCCTGCGCGGCTTCCGCGAGTACGTCATCGAGCGCGACGGCGTGGAGAAGGCCGACAAGGTCATCCCGTCCTGGCGCATCGACGATGCCGCCGAACTGGCCGGGCGCATGTCCGCCCAGGCCGAGGCGGCTCCCGCCAACTTCTCCGATCCCGACCCCGCAACCACGCACAAGGAGGCGCCCGTGGGCGACCCCAACGCGGATGAGCTGAAGGCCCGTGAGGCCCAGCTCGCCAAAGACCGGCTGGAGTTCAGCGAACAGCAACGCACCTTCCGGCGCACCCAGCACGCCTCCTTCCTGGACGGCCTGGTGGCCGAGGGCAAGCCGCTGCCGGCGCCCAAGGACCAGATCCTCGACTTCATGGAGGCGCTGGCCGGCGGCGAGACCCTGGACTTCGGCGAGGCCGGCGGCAAGGTCGCCCCGCTCGACTTCTTCCGCGACCAAGTGCTCGGCAAGCTGCCCAAGCAGGTGGATTTCCGCGAGCGCGCGCCGGGCGACGGCGGCGCCCTGGACTTCGCCGAGGACGGCCCAGCCCTGGGTGCCGCCGCCTCCGCCTACATCGCCGAGAAGGCGGCCCAGGGCATCACGGTCAGCGCCACCGAGGCGATGGCCCACGTCAAGAAGGGAGCCAGCACGTGAACCCGTCCCTCCACAAGGCCCGCACGGCGGCCGGCGCCATCGCGCCGTTCCGCTTCGTGAAGCACGGCGGCGCCGACAACCAGGTGGCCCAGGCCGCGGCGGCGGCCGACAAGCTGTGCGGCGTCACCCAGCAGCGCGGCGCCGCCAAGGCCGGCGACACCGTGGACATCGCCAAGGGCGGCATCGTCGGCATCGAGCTGGGCGGCCCGGTCACCCGCGGCGACCCGCTGACCTCCGACGCCAGCGGCAAGGCCGTGCTCGCGGCTCCCGCCGCCGGCGCCAACGTCCGCATCGGCGGCTTCGCCGAGGTCTCCGGCATCGCCGGGGACATCATCGACATGGAATACGCGCCCGGCGTGATGCAGGGCTAAGGGAGACCCGCCGACATGACCACCGCCGCCCCCTTTCCGGTCGATCCCGAGCTGACGGGCATCGCCATCGCCTTCAAGAACCCGGCCCACACGCTGATCGCCGACCAGGTGATGCCGCGCATCAACCCGCCGCTGACCAAGAAGTCGTTCAAGTTCTGGGAGCACAACCTCGCTGACGGTTTCACGATCCCGGAGACGCTGGTGGGCCGCACCGGCCGGCCGAACGAGGTGCAGTGGGGCGCCAACGAGCGCGATGGCTCCACCAAGGACTACGGCCTGGACGAACCGGTGCCCCAGGACGACATCGACCAGGCGAAGGGCACGCCCTTCAATCCGTTGGGCGGCGCCACCGAGCGCACCACCAACCTGGTCATCCTGGATCGGGAGCGCCGCGTCGCCGGCATCGTCTTCAACCCGAGCAACTACGAGGGCGCCAACGTCCAGACGCTCTCCGGCGCCAGCCAGTTCAGCGACAACGGCGCCGACCCCATCGCGGTCATCCGCGAGATGCTGGACGGCTGCATCGTCCGTCCGAACAGCCTCACCATGGGCCAGCTCGTGTGGTCCAGCCTGGTCACCCACCCCAACGTCGTGAAGACGATCTACCCCAGCGGCAACGGCAAGGGCGTGGCGACCCGCCAGCAGATCGCCGAGGCGCTGGAGGTGAACGAGATCCTGGTGGGCGCCAGCCGCGTCAACATGGTCCGCCGCGGTCAGACGCCGCAGCTCGCCCGCACCTGGGGCAACCACATCGCCGGCCACTTCAAGGATCCGACCGCCACCAACCAGGGCGGCGTCACCTGGGGCTTCACGATGCAGTACGGCACCCGCGTGGCCGGCGCCAAGCCGGACGGGGACATCGGCCTGCGCGGCGGCATGCGCGTCCGCTCCGGCGAGAGCGTCGCCGAGGTGGTGGCCGCCAAGGCCGCCGGCATCCTCATCCTCAACGCCGTCTAAGGGAGGGCGCCCCCATGCCGAAGTACACCGTCAAGGTCGGCACGCTGAAGCACGACCGGAAATCCTACACGGCCGGCACCGAGACCGACACCGTGGAGCTGACCGAAGCCCAGGCCGAAGCGCTGCCGCCCGGCATCGTGGAGCTGGTGCCGGAACCGAAGGCCCCCGCGAAGGCCGCCGGTACCAAGAGCTGACGAGACGGGCCGTCCTCGGGCGGCCACGAGAAGGGGCAGGCCGCGGGTTCAAATCCCGCCCATGGCTTCGGCCATCGGTAGCGCAGCCTGGTAGCGCAGCCCCGCCCGGGGGGCGGGCGGGGGGGGGTTTTTGGGGGGGCGCGGCCCCCCCC
>JAEYOB010000392.1 GCA_023412175.1 Pseudomonadota bacterium
GACGAACACGCGCACGGCGTTGGCCAGCGACACGCCCGACTCGGAGCGCCGGTTTTGCGTGTCGAGCCGCATCTTGAGATCCGTGCACAGTTCGTCGATGTTCAGGTCCTCGCGGCGGCAGATCTCCTCAAGCGCCTCCCAATAGGAGGGCTCGATCCGGATCTGGCAGCTCTGGCCGGCGATGGCGACGGTGCGGCTCACCAGGGAACTGGTTCCCTGCGGGTTGCTGGCTCGCTGCATCTGCGATCCATGTTCAGGCATGCGTCTCTGTTCCCCGAGTGCCAAAGATAGGGGCTCCCGGCCACACTATAGCGTGATTGCAGCCGCAATGGGGAATAAAACTTTCCGGCTGTGAAAGGTCAGGGATTTTCGTGGATCCCGCTCCCCGGAAGGGGCCGGGGCCGCTCCGTCTCGCCAGCCATGTCGCGGATGCGGTCCAGGTCGGTCAGCACCAGGAAGCCCTTGGTGTAGGTGATGGCGTTCGAGGTCTTCAGCGCCTTCAGGCTCTTGTTGACCATCTCGCGGGTCACGCCGAGCATGCTGGCGAGGCTTTCCTGGTTCACCGGCTGGGTGATCCGCAGGCCGGCCGGGGTGGGCTGCCCGTAGTTCTCGGCCAGCCGCAGCAGCCACTTGGCCAATCGGCGCGGCACGTCGTGGAAGACGGCGTCCTCGATGTTCTCGCTGACCCAGCGCAGCCGCTGGCACAGCACGCCCATCATGCGGATGGCGAGGCGCGGGTGCCGTTCCAGAAAGGCGATGAAGGCGCTGCGGTCGATGCGGAACAGGTCCGACGGCCGCAGCGCCGTTGCCGAGGCGGTGCGCTCCTTGCCGTCGATCAGCGCGATCTCTCCCAGCACGGCGCCGGGGTCGAGGATGTTCAGCATCATCACCTTGCCGTTTTCCGACGAGGTGTGGATGCCGATCTGCCCCTTGAGGACGGCGTACAGGCAGTCGCCGGGGTCGCCCTTGGCGAAGACCATGGTGTCGGCGGCGCAGTGCACCACATGGCCGAGCGCAACCAGTTCAGCCATTTCCCGCTGGTCGAGTTCACCGAGCAGTTGGTTGCGGCGCAGAACCTCCGCCACATCGACCGCAGCGCCTCCCCGCATCGGCCCTCCTGTCTCCGTCCCCCTGCCGGTCCGTGCGGACGCGGATACGAGTGTATGCAGGGTAGCAGACTGCGGAGCGTTCCGCACGGCCGGTGTCAGGCGGCGAGCGCAGCCTCCCGCACGGCGCGGTCGAACAGTGCGGTGTGCTCGAAATGGAAGCGCGGCTCCGGCAGGACCGTGTCCTGGCCCAGCCAGCGGCGCACGGTGCGCAGCATCAGCCTGGCATCGTCGCGCTTCTGGTCGAAGCGGCCGGTCGGCAGCCAGTTCCGGAAGCGGGCCAGCGCCTCCGGGTCTTCCCCAAGCTCGCCGGCCAGACGCAGCATCCGGCCGTAACCCCGCTCGCGGTAGGGCAGGCCCTTAGCGATGCCCTCCAGCGCCTGGGCGAGCGGCGGCGTCAGGACGCGGTCGGCCTCGGCGTCGGCCAGCGTGCGGCGGATGTTCACCATCGCCTCGGACAGCATGGGATAGCCGAGTTCGGCCGGGCCGTGCACGACGGCGACCTCGTCGTCGTCCTCCAGGCGGCCGTCGCGGTACGCCTCGAAGATGGCCCCCACGCCGATCATGCCGAACGGGTGCAGTTCGGCGGCGCGCAGCGCGCCCATGCTGGAGGCGCCGAACACCGGAATGCCCTGGCGGATGGCGAACAGGATCTCCTTGTGCCAGACCGCCGGCACGCACTCGAAGTACCCGTCCACGATGGCAATGGCGGCCGGCTTGCGCTCCGCCGCGCGGATCACGTCGCCCTGGGCGACGGGCGGCAGGAAGACGGCGTCCAGCTCCCGGGCCGCATCCTCGCGCGGCATGGTGGGGCCGAGGAAGACGTACACGTCGCCGGTCATGTCCGGTTCTCCAGCACGCGCTGCGCCCGCTGGCCCAGCAGATAGTCGGGGGAGTCGTCGATGCCCTCCAGGCCGGGGATGACGACCCGGACCACGGGGATGCCGAATTCCGGCTTGGTGAGGTCCACCGCCACCGCCTCGCCGATGCCGGCCGCCTTGAGGCGGGCGAGCGGGTGCTCCAGGTCGGCGCCGACGGTACGGCCGGAGGCGGTCGGGCAGGTGGCGAAGTCGCGGTCGCCGGCCTGGCTGCGGATCGCCGTCTTCCAGCGGTCGTGCAGCGCGGCGTCCAGGTGCTTCTGGTATTCGGCGCGGGGCATGTCGTCGCGCGCCCCGGCGATGAAGGTCAGGCGGCTCTGCGCCGCCTCGGTCAGCGCGCGGCTCAGCGCCACCTCGCGGGCGTTGTGGCAGCCCATGCCGACGGCCGGGCGCACGGTGTGCTGCGGCGAGTCCCCGCGCGCGACGATGCGGGCCAGGAAGGCCGGCAGCCCGACGTCGCTGGTGAGTTCCCAGGCGCCGACGTCCACGCCGGCGGCATCGAAGCGGTCGAGCAGGCCGCGGCAGTGCGGGTCGGCCACCGTGGAGAGGTCGATGCGGGTGGCGTCCTGCCCGGCGGCGCCCTGAAGGCGCCAGAGCGTCGAGGCATCGCGCTCGACCACTTCGGAAACGGCGTGGGCGATGGCCTCCAGGCGGTGGTTGCCCGAGGCCAGCCCGTTGGAACCGGCCACGAAGCAGCCATGGCCGGGCGGCAGCGGCAGTGTAAAGTTGAGGTGGACCGTCTCGAACGGCACCCAGGTGGGCTCGCCGTTCATCAGGTTCCGGCCTTCGATCCACATCAGCGGCGTGTCGGGGGTGAAGCGGCTGGTGGAGAGGCGCGGCAGGCGCCACACGTCGCACACCCTGTGCGACCAGCGCAGTTCCTCGTAGCTGGCGTACTTGAGCGGCAGGGTGATGCGCTCGGCGTGGTAGGACTCGATGGACTCCATGACGCCGGACGCCTTGGCGGCGGCGAGCGTCACGCCCTTGCCCTGCGAGACCGAGACGGAACGGGAATTCGGCCGGGTCACCATGACCACCGGAATGCCGACGGTGTCGAGCCCGGTGACGTTGGCGACGCGGGTGATGCCCATGACGGGCAGGAACGGGGTGACGCGGGCCAACGTCTGCTCGGGCGCCATGACGCGGTGGGTGCCGGCCATGTGGGCCTTGGACGTGTCACCGGCTCGGGACGGGACGATCTCGTCGAACGGCATCGCGGCTTACT
>JAEYOB010000547.1 GCA_023412175.1 Pseudomonadota bacterium
CACAGGCCCAGGGCCTTCACCTTGGAGACCAGTTCCCGCTTGAAGTCCTCCGCCCCGCCGACCTCCCGGGTCGAGGTGGGCTTGGGGATGTAGTCGGCGGCGCCGGCCGACAGGCAGCGCATGGAAACATCGGCGCCGCGCAGCGTCAGCGTGGACGCCATGATGATCTTCACCTGCGGCGCCACCGCCAGCAGCTTGGGCAGCGCGGTGATGCCGTCCATCACCGGCATCTCGATGTCGAGCACGATGACGTCGATGGAGTTGCGCTGCAGCGAGTTGATCGCCATCTGGCCGTCGCCCACGGAGGCGACGACGCGGATCTCCGCGTCGCCTTCCAGCGCGCGGGTCAGCAGGCCGCGGATCACCGCGGAATCGTCCACCACCATCACCCGGAAGGGGTCGGGGCTGGCGCTCGGCGGCGGCGGGGGCGCCGGCGGTCGGGCGGCGCTGAAGGGTCGGAAGCTGTCGGACATGCGGCGTTCAGCCTTTCACCAGTGCGATCCGCTCACAGCAATCCGATCTGCTGGAACTTCGTCTGGATGATGTCGCTGTCGAAGGGCTTCATGATGTACTCGTTGGCCCCCGCGGACAGCGCCTCCTGGATGTGCGCCAGGTCGTTCTCGGTGGTGCAGAAGACGACCTTCGGCTGGTCGCCGCCGCTCATCTTGCGCAGCCGGCGCAGGAATTCGATGCCGGTCATCACCGGCATGTTCCAGTCGAGCAGGATGGCGTCGGGCATGCCCTTTACGCATGCCTCCATGGCTTGGCGGCCGTCCTCCGCCTCGGTGCAGGCGAAGGACAGCTCCTCCAGGATCTTCCGCGCGACCTTGCGGACCACGCGGCTGTCGTCCACCACCAGACAGGATTTCATTGCAGGCACCTTCGCTCGGACGTGGGCTTGGCCGGGCGCGCAGTCACGCCGCTTCCATGTTCGTGAAGTTCAGCAGACGCGGCACGTCGAGCACAACCATCAACTGGCCGTTCAGGCGGTAGATGCCCGTCGAGACCTCGCGCCAGCGCGGATCCAGCGTCGCCGGGTTGCGCTCGAAGTCCTCGTTCGACAGGCTGAGCACCTCACCGACCGAATCGACCATCAGGCTGTACAGCTCGCCGCGTAGGTCGACGACGATGGACATGCCCGGCTTGTCCTTCGAGCGCGCCGGCAGGTTGAGCCGCAGGCGCACGTCGATGGCGGTGACGATGCGGCCGCGCAGGTTCAGCGACCCGGCCACCTCCGGCGGCGCCAGCGGGATGCGGGTGATCTTCTGGTGCCCCAGCACGTCCTGGACCTGGAGGACCGGGATGCCGAACAGCTGGTCGGCAATGGTCATGGTCACATAGTCCTGGGAGCCGCCGGAGACGACCTCTTCGCCCTTGGTCTTCTTGGCGGGGAGCTTCGCGTTGCTCATGCTTCGGCACCCTTCTGTTCGGACAGCGTCTGCTGGAGCGTGTAGAGCAGCGCGTCACGGTCGAACTTTGCGACGTAATCGGTGAAGCCGGCCGCCCGGCCGCGGTCGAGGTCGCGCGGCGTGGCGTGGCTGGACAGCGCCACCAGCGGCACCGCCTGCCAGCGGGTCCCGCGGCGAACCGCCTCGGCGAAGTCGAAGCCGCTCATGCCCGGCATCTCGATGTCGGAGACGATGATGTCGAAGTCCTCGCCCGCCTCGCACAGCGCCAGGGCCTCGCTCGCGTTCTCCACCGCGGTGACGTCGTAGCCGGCGACCGACAGCAGCGGCGTCAGCAGGTTGCGGAAGAACGGGCTGTCGTCCACCAGCAGCACGCGCTGCGACTTCTCCTCCTCGAAGGCCTCGTTGCCCTGCGAGGATCCGAACCAGTCCTTGTAGGCCTGGGTCAGGAAGAAGCCGGCGTCGATCACCTCGGTCGCCTTGCCGGCGATGATGGCGGAGCCCATCAGGCCCGGACGCTCGGCGGCCAGCTGGACCACCAGTTTCTCCTCGACGATGTCGACGATCTCGTCGACGATCAGGCCCATGGAGCGGTCGCCGTCGGCGAACACCAGCACGGGCTGGCGGCCTTCCCGGCCCAGCATGAAGCCCGGATCGATGGGAACCAGAGGCATCAGCTTGCCGCGGTACTGGACGACCGGCAGGCCGTTGGACATCTCCACCGTGGCAACGTCCACGTCCTCCAGGCGGGCGACCAGCGACAGCGGCACCGCCTTCGGCGCACCCTCGCCGGCGCGGAACAGCAGGAGCGCCATCTTGTCCTCCTGGCGGGTCGCCTGGACGGTGGCGGTTTCCTTGCTGGTGTTTTCGCCCATGGAGCGATCGCCGGAGGCCGACGCGATGCCGTTGGGGTCGAGGATCATGATGACCGAGCCGTCGCCCAGGATGGTGTTGCCCGAGAACATCTCGATGTGGCGCAGGATCGGCGCCACCGGCTTCACCACGATTTCCTCGGAGTCGAACACCCGGTCGACCATGATGCCGAAGGTGTAGGTGCCGACCTGGGTGACGACGATGAAGGTCTCGTCGTCGGCGCGCTTCTCCTTGCCCTCGACGTCCTCCAGGCGCAGCAGCTCCTGGAGCGAGACCAGCGGCAGCAGGCGGTTGCGCAGGCGCAGCACCGGCGTGCCCTTCAGGCGCTCGATGGTGTGCTCGCTGTCGGACGCCGCGC
>JAEYOB010000572.1 GCA_023412175.1 Pseudomonadota bacterium
CGGCCTGCGGCTCGTGCTGGAGCCGCAGCGCCTCGGGCGTCAGGATGGTGACCGGCGGTGCCGGCTCGCGCTGGCGGGCCAGGATGTTGAGCACCACGCCGGCGGAGTGGACGCCGTGGTGCAGCGCCTCGGCGCAGGCCGCCTCCACGGCGGGGAGGCCGTCGCTCAGCACGGCGGTGAGGATCTCCACCATCTGCCGGTCGCCGTCGGCCGCGGCGGCGAGTTTGCGGCGGATCCGCTCCAGGCTGGCCGGCAGCACCCAGTCCTTGAAGGGGGCGCCGTTGCGCAGCGCGCCCGGCTTGCGCGCCAGCACCGGCACGTAGTGCCAGGGATCGTAGACCGTCTGCTCGCGCCCGAAGCAGCGCGGATGCTCGCCGACGATCCGGCCGCCCTGGCGCACCTCGATGCGGTCGGCGTAGGCGCGGATCTCGACGGGGCGGCCGACGGCGCTCGCCGCGACGGAGTAGCGGTTGGTGTCGAAGCGCACCAGGCAGGTCTTGGACACGGAGGCCGGAACGGCGTGGAAGCCGTCGAAGCGGCCAGCGTAGGGAACCAGGCTCGGCCGCTCCGCCTCGAAGGCCTCCCAGACGGTCTGCTCGCGCAACTCGGGATGGCGGTGCGCCTTGGCGTAGGCGACGCAGCGGTCCATCAGCCACGCGTTCAGCTCGTCGTAATTCTTCATCCGCAGCCGCGGCGTGAAGAAGCGTTCGCGCACCAGCCCGACCTGGTTCTCGACCTGCCCCTTCTCCCAGCCGGACGCCGGCGTGCAGGCGACCGGCTCGACCAGGTAATGCCCGCACATCTGCAGGAAGCGGCGGTTGTAGGCGCGTTCCTTGCCGACGAAGATCGCATCGACGGCGGTCTTCATGTTGTCGTAGATGCCGCGCGTGCACGCGCCCTTGAAGAAGGCGAAGGCGCGGTCGTGGGCGTCGAACACCATCTCCTGGCTCTCGCGTGGATAGGCGCGCACGAACAGCATGCGGCTGTGGCAGAGCCGGCCGTGGGCGACCTTGACGGTGACCGGCACGCCGCCCAGCAGCCCGCTCTCGTGGCTCCAGTCGAACTGGTAGGCCTCGCCGGGCGCAAAGCTCAGCGGCACGTAGGCCTGCGCCAAGGCGGCGCTGTTGTCCTCTCGCCAAGTCCGGGCGTAGCGGCGCACCGCATCGTAGCCGCCGCTGTAGCCGGCGGCACGCAACTCCTCGAAGACGCGGATCAGCGTCAGGCGCTCGCGCGGCGGCTTGGCCTCGTTGGCCTGCAGCAGGGCATCAAGCTGCTCGCGCCAGGGGCCGATCTTGGGCTGGGGCTGCGTGGTGCGGGTGTAGCGGAACTCGGTGGCGTCGGAGCGCAGCACCTTGCGCACGACCTTGCGCGACAGCCCCAACTCGCGGCAGATCGCCTTGATGGACTTCCGCTGGACGAAGTAGGCCCGGCGGATCTTCGCGATTGTCTCCACGATCAGCATCCCGAGGCTGGCTCCCATGTCCCCCATGGAAGCCAATGTGGACCCGCTGCTCACGGGGTCCCGATTGGGCGCCGATCACCCCGAAAACGGGGTCCTTATTCCACGCTTATTCACAAACCGGGAAACGGGGACCAGCTCAGGCATCAACGTGGGCATCAATTGAGGGCCGCCTTCAGCAGTGGGACGAGCGTCCGCTCCACTTCGGCCCGCGCCTGGGGATTTGACTCCGAGCGGAAGGTGCGGCCGCTGGCAGACCATGTCACGGACACGGAGTCGTCGAACCCGTGATGGGCGCCCTTGACCGCGTGGAACGCCCGTCCCGGCTTACCCTCCATGACTCGGCGGCAGGCGTCGCGCGTGCCTTCGTAAGTCCCCCATTCGTCGAGATCGCCGTAGAACACGTGCACCGCCGAGCTGGAGGTGTGGCTTTCACTGCAATCCCCTTTGACGCCGGGATAGAAGGCGACGACAGCGCGCGGCGTTGGCTGGCCCGGTTCGAGCATAGCGCCGGACATCATTGCGGCCGTGCCGCCGAGGGAGAAGCCCATCACGGCGTGGCGCTTGATGTCGACGCGCGGATCGTTCTGAAGCAGGCGCAGCGCGGCTGCATAGTCCTGCGCCACATCGCGGGCGGAGACGCCAATCAGATTGGACCGGTTGCGCAGGCCAGCATTGTCGATGATGGCCGACGCGATGCCAGCCTCGGAGAACGTCTTAGCCCAGAAACCGGCCCGGTTGTTCCCGCCACCGGTCCCCTGAAGGAACACCACCACCGGGGCGGGCTCGCCGGCAGGGGCGCCCGCAGGCTCGACCACAGAGATGTGGGGCTTGACGCTGTCCGCTGTGGTTGTCTGGCAAGCGGAAAGGACGGCCGAAGCGCCAATGGCCAGGATCGAAACGGATATGGTGCGGAGGACTGTCTTCATCGTCGCCTCTGGTCGGTCGCGGGCATGTATGGATGCGTGGTACCGTATGGATCGGCGTGGTCAGCGGCAAGTGGGGGATTTCCCCCAATTTCCTGGTCTTCTGCGCCGCCCCCTAGAGCACGGCAGAGAATTATTCGCTCATCCGTCGTCCCAGGCGGTTCGCGGTGAGAGCGTGTAGTTCCACGCCGGACAGACGGCATGTGGACCCAAGCGGAGCCGGCGCATTTCGGCATCGGAGACGCGCTCGCCGGTTTCATTGCCGCCACGCTTGAGGAGAGCGCTCACGCGCAGGCCAGCGGCGGTGACGGTCCCGGCGATGTAGCGTACAACGGTGTCGAAGGTGCGTAAGGGGACGCCGGCCCAGTTCACGCTGATGGCGCTGAAGAGCCGATGCTCGATGGGATTCCACTTCGAGCAGCCGCTGGGATAGTGACACACCGTGATCGCCAGCCCGCAGGGATCGCAGAGCTGTTCTTGCAGTTGCGCTTTCCAGACGCGCGAGCGGCAGCTGTTCGAGCCACCGGCGTCGGCCAAGATGAGCAGGCGCTCGGCCTCGGGGAAGCGGCGGCTACCCTCATTGGCCCACCAGTCGCAGATCGCCTCGACCGCAAAGCGCGGTGTGTCGAAGCAGTCACCGATGCACACGAAGCCGCGATTGCTCGTCAGATCGTAGATCCCGTAGGGGATCGCCTGGCCAACCGCATCCTGCGGCCAATCATGCACCAGCACGGCTTCGGCTGTCCGGCACCAAGTGCGTCCGGCGTTCTTATAATTACCGACCAGCTCCTTTTTTTTTCGCGTCGACGCTGTTGATGGGCTCGCCGGCAGCCTGGAACTGCGCCCGTTGCTTGGCAATGTGGCGGAATTGAGCGTCGCGTTCGGGAGGCGAACTGCGTGCCTCCGTGCG
>JAEYOB010000665.1 GCA_023412175.1 Pseudomonadota bacterium
AACTGGACCCTTAGCGACATGAGGAACTGGACCTCCTTCTGGAGAGGGAGGTCAGCATGTTGGGACCGGAGGAGAGCGTTTCGCTGCGGATGAACGATCCGCGGAGGGACGTGATGAGGACGCCGGACGAGGTTGCGGCCATGTTGCGGCTGCATTCCCTGGGCTGGGGTGTCCGGCGCATCGGCACGGAGTTGGGGTGCAGCCACATGACGGTGCGGCGCTACCTGGAGGCGGGCGGCTGGACACCGGCCAAGATCCCGCCGCGGCGCAAGGCGCTGGACGGCTTGGAGACCTGGCTGGCCGAGCGGTTCCGGCGCCATCGCGGCAACGCCGATGTCGTGCGCCAGGATCTCCAGCGCGAGCACGGCGTCACCGTCGGCTTGCGCACCGTCGAGCGCGCCGTGGCCCCTTGGCGCCGCGATCTGGCGGTAGAGGCCCAGGCCACGGTGCGCTTCGAGACGCCCCCGGGCAAGCAGCTGCAGATCGACTTCGGCGAGCTGTGCGTGGCCGTCGGCGGCGAGCCGCGCGGCAAGATCTTCCTGTTCGTGGCGACGCTGGGCCATTCACGCCGGATCTACGTCCGCCCCTTCCGGCACGAGCGGCAGTCGGCGTGGTTCGATGGCCTGGAAGGCGCGTTTGCCCACTTCGGCGGGCTGCCCGAGGAGGTGCTGCTGGACAACGCCAAGGCGCTGGTCACGCACCATGATCCCGAGACCCGCGAGGTGCTCTTCAACGAGCGCTTCGACGCTTTCGCGCGCTACTGGGGCATCCGGCCGCGGGCCTGCGCGCCGTACCGGGCGCGCACCAAGGGCAAGGACGAGCGCGGCGTCGGCTACGTCAAGAAGAACGCCATCGCCGGGCATCGCTTCGCCAGCTGGGCAGCCCTGGAGGCGCATCTGGCGTGGTGGATGCGCGAGATCGCCGACGTGCGCGTGCACGGCACCACCGGCGAGCCGCCGATCGAGCGGTTCCGGCGCGACGAAGCCGACGCTTTGCGCCCGCTGGACGGTCGCCCGCCGTTCCGGCAGATCCGCGAGCTGACGCGGCGCGTGCACACCGACGGCTTCGTGGACGTCGACACCAACCGCTATAGCGTGCCCTGGCGGCTGATCGGCGCGACGGTGACGGTGCGGGTGAGCAACGGCCAGGTCCACGTCTTCCAGGCTGGCGCCGAGGTGGCCCGGCACGCCGAGCGGCGCGGTCGGCGGGAACGGGTGATCGACGCCGACCACCGCGTCGGGTTGCTCAGTGTCTCCCAGCCGCCCGCACCACCCCCGGCCGAACTGTTGCGGCCGCTGAGCGAGTACGAGCAGGTGATCGGGGGAGGCTGGTGATGGACACTGATCATCTACCCGAGGTGCTGGGCCGGTTGAAGCTGACGGCTCTGCGCGACCGCCTCGACACGCTGCTCGATGAGGCCGCCCGGCGCGAGCTGAGCCTGCGGGACACGCTGGCTTTGCTGTGCGAGGCGGAGGTGGCGCACCGGGAAGAGCGGCGCATCCAGATGGGGCTGGGGATCGCCAAGTTCCCCTTCGTGCGCACGCTGGAAGGCTTCGACTTCGACGCCCAGCCGTCGCTCGACCCCAAGCAGATCCGGGAGCTGGCGGCCTGCCGCTGGGTCGCCAACGGCGACGCGCTGCTGCTGCTCGGGCCACCGGGGGTGGGGAAATCGCACCTGGCGGTGGCGCTCGGGCGCGAGGCGGTGCGGCACGGCTATTCGGTGCTGTTCGTGCAGGCGACCGAGCTGATCACGGCGCTGGCGCGGGCACACGCCGAGGGGCGGCTGGAGGACAAGCTGGCCCACTACGCCAAAGCCAAGCTGCTGATCGTGGACGAACTCGGCTACCTGCCGTTCGAGCCCAACGCCGCCCACCTGTTCTTCCAGCTGGTGTCGCGCCGCTACGAGCGCGGCTCGATGCTGGTGACCAGCAACCGCTCGGTCAGCGAGTGGGGCACGGTGTTCGGCGACCCGGTGGTGGCCACCGCCATCCTCGACCGCCTGCTGCACCACAGCCACGTCATCACCATCCGCGGCGACAGCTACCGGCTGCGCGAGAAACGACGAGCGGGGCTGCTCAAGCCGAACCCGGCCGGAGCCGCCACCGAAACCACGCTATGACATTCGAGGGTCCAGTTCCTCGTGTCGTCGCCAGTCCAGTTCCTGATGTCGTTTGACAGGCAGGGGAGGGCTTTTCCAGCCCGGCGGCGGAGTTCCCTCCCCTGCACAGCGGAGGAGGGGTAGGGTGGGGGCGCGTGTATCACGACGGGCGCTCGACGGTATGATACCAAAGGCGTTTTATGGCTTTCATCAAACGCCTTCGGTCAAACCCGACAGCACAGTGCGCGGCACTGTGCGACAGGGGCATACGGCCGGCCGATCATGGAAGTCTCCATGCGCCGGCCGTATGATACGCTGATGCGCGCGGGCCGGTGCCCGCCCGAGCGAAGGCCCGAGCGAAGGGATGGTGATGGCGAGCAGGCTTCGACTGCGCATCGTGCACGACGAGGGCGTGATCGGCCCCGGCAAGGTGGCGCTCCTCCAGGCGATCCGCGACACGGGGTCGATCTCCGGCGCGGCGCGGTCGCTGGACATGGCGTTCCGGCGCGCCTGGTTCCTGATCGAAACCATGAACAAGATGTTCCGCGAGCCGCTGGTGCGCACCAGCGTCGGTGGCCGCGAGGGCGGCGGCGCCGAACTGACGCCGCTCGGCATCGAAGTGGTCGAGCGCTACCGCCAGCTCGAGGAGGCGACCCGGGCCGCCGCGGCTCCGCATCTGCAATGGCTCGACGGCATCCTGCTGGCATCGGAGCCGAAGCAGGATCCGTGAGAGCCGCCGGACCGGGCGGTCAGCGCTCCGGCGGCGCCCCGTCGCCCGGTCCCAGCGGGCGCTGCATGAGCACGCTGTCCACCCAGCGGCCGTGCTTGAAGCCGACGGAGGGCAGCACGCCGGCGTGCTGGAAGCCCAGCGCCGCGTGCAGGCCGATGGAGCCAACGTTGCCGCTGTCGCCGATCACCGCGACGATCTGCCGGCAGCCCAGCCGCTCGCATTCGCCGACCAGCCGGGACAGCAGCGCCCGGCCGATGCCCTGCCCGTGCCGGCCCGGCGCCACATACACGGAATCCTCCAGCGTGTAGCGGTAGGCCGAGCGCGTCCGGTACGGGCCGGCATAGGCATAGCCCGCCACTTCCCCGCCGACCTCCGCGACGAGGTATGGCATGCCG